>JAFEGD010000023.1 GCA_018240245.1 Spirochaetota bacterium
TCACAATACCGTTTCGTGGCGTACCATTATAGCTGGTAAAACTACCGCCTACAAGAATTTTGCCGTCGCTTTGTTGCGCCAGACCTAAGACTGCATTCTCGCCGCCTGTGCCGATATCCCATGCAGTATCGATGCTGCCATCAGAATTGAGGCGCGCGATATTGATTCGGGGTGTACCGCCGACATAGTAATTACAGGCAATGATAATTTTGCCGTCGCTCTGTAGGCTTAAATTATCGATACTGCTCGCGCAAAATGTCGAGCCGAACTGTACATCGAAACTGCCGTCGGGCAAAACGCTTAGGATGGAATTGCTCCCGGAGCCTTTATATTGCCAAATCGTGCCAGTCATAAGAATTTTTCCATCGTTTTGTAGTGCCAATTTGTTGACATCGCCTCGGTTGTCCGACCCTGAGTCAAATGTCGAGTCAACGCTGCCGTCGGTATTCAGGCGGGCGATGCGGCTGCGGGCAATGCCATTGTAAGTATTGAAATGCCCGCCGATAAAAATTTTCCCATCGCTCTGTTGTGCAAGGGCCATAACTATGTCATCCGCACCGGTTCCCGGATCAAAAGTCGTATCGAGGGTCGCGTTGCTGTTAATGCGCGCAATACGATTGCGCGATGTACCGTTGTATGTAGTAAAATTTCCGGCAATGACGATCTTGCCGTCGCTTTGTACAAGCGTCGCATACACAACATTATCAGCGCCTGTTCCGGGGTTAAATGCCAAGTCAATGCTGCCATCGGCAAGGGCCCGCACAATGCGATTAACCGCATAACCATAATAGCTCGTAAAGGCGCCTCCGACGATGATTTTTCCGTCGTTCTGCAAAGCATACGTGGTGATACTACCGTTAACGGTTCCCGGATTAAAGCTCGTGTCGAGAGTTGCGTCGCTATTTAAGCGCGCGGCACGGTTGCGCGTTGTGCCGTTGTAGCTGATAAAGTCGCCGCCGATGAGAATTTTTCCGTCGCTTTGAAGTTGAATCACCCGAATGATAGCGGACGTGCCTTGTCCCGGGTCAAAGCTCGTATCGACGGTACCATGGGGCAGCGTCGTCTGCGACACGGGGGTATAGAGCGTCTTGTTCGCTGCCGCATCACGTACCAAAACTGCGAAATGGTAGGTCATCCACGGCTGAAGTGAAACTACGGCAAAAGAAGTTGTAGCCGTTGACCAATCGAGCAAGACGTCGGCGCCGATCTTTGCCTCGGCGAGTGCGAGCGTGTTTATGTTAGATACCCCGCCAGTATCCACTACAAGTTTGTATTGCAGCGTTGCCGCAGCGTCGACATTGTCGCTGGCGACGCCCCAATGAACCATAAGACTGTCCGGTGCGACTCCGCTAAAGGAAATACCTGCGCTGATCGAAGGCGGTACGGTATCGACCGGCATGGTGGCCGTTATTTCAGGGGCACGAAAATTCACGTCTAAGACCTCGAGCTTGTTGCATCTGTCGATGCATGCCAACATAGTCAGAAAGAAAATAACATGCTGCAGATTCTTCACGGCCATAACCTCGCGATATAATGCGCGGTATTGCCATTGTAACTCTCGAAAGTACCGCCGATGATTATTTTCCCGTCGCTTTGTATGGCCATCGCACCTATGCTGTAACCAGCCACACCCGTACCGGGGTCGAACGAACTATCGAGACTACCGTCGCTATTGATGCGTACGATGCCACTGCGGACTATATTATTGTATGTTGTTAATTGACCACCGACGACGATTTTTCCATCGCTTTGCATTCGCATTTGGGTAGGAAACCCCGCATAGTCGAGTCCCGCGCCCGGGTCAAAAGTCGTGTCGAGGCTGCCGTCGGTATTGAGGCGTGCGATGCCTGTACGCGGCGTACCGTTGTAATTCGCAAAGCCGCCTAAGATAACGATTTTTCCATCCGCCTGAAAGGCAATTTTATAGATTTCCGCGTCGGCCCCGACACTTACCGCGAAAGCGGTGTCGAGACTGCCGTCGCTATTTAGGCGTGCAATGTTGCCGCGTGGTACTCCGGCAAAGCTGGTGATTTCGCCAGCGATCACGATTTTGCCATCGTTCTGAATTGCCAGATCCCAAAGACCAAAACCAGCATCAACACCCGTGCCTGGATTAAATGTTGTGTCAAGACTACCGTCACTGTTTAAGCGTGCAATTCCTTTACGCGCGCTACCGTCAAATGTGGAAAAGTCACCGCCGACAACATATTTGCCGTCGCTTTGCCGGGCGACTTTGGTAACAGCGGTGTCGAACCCTGTACCCGTGTTAAAAGTCCAGTCGAAGACGCCATCACTGCGAATACGCACGATGTTATTACTCGGGATGCCGTTATAGGTTGTAAATACTCCGCCCATGACAATTTTACCGTCGCTTTGCGGGCAAAGGCTGAGTACAGCGTAGGTTCCCGCGCCTGGCGAGAATGTGATATCCACGCGGCCGTTGGCGTTGAGACGTGCGATGCCTTGGCGCATTACATTGTCATAGCTACTGAAATTGGCGGCGATCAGGATTTTGCCGTCGCTTAGTACGGCCATGTCAGCATTGACACCAAAATCCTCCATATCTGTTGCAGCCGTAAAAGACGCATCGAACGTTGCGGGGACGATGATTGTCTGCGACTGGGGGCTATAGAGTGACATATTTCCAGCGGCATCTTTGACGAGTACGGCGAAAAAATAAGTAGCACCGCCGGTAAGACTCGTCACAGCCTTTGTAGTTGTATTTGCGGTCCAGTCCATAAGCAGGTCACCGCCAGTTTTTACGTCAGCGAGCGCA
>JAFEGD010000240.1 GCA_018240245.1 Spirochaetota bacterium
CTTAGTTTTCTCGACACTGCACACAAACGACGCGCCGTCGGCGGTCACGCGCCTTCTCGACATGGGCATCGAACCCTTTCTTGTCACCTCGACCTGCCGCGGCATTATGGCGCAGCGCCTCGTGCGCAAGCTCTGCCCGCACTGTAAAAAAGCGAAAGAAATCAATATTAAATTATTGCACGAGGCTGGTCTACATTACCACGCAGTGAAACCGAGCAAAAAAGAAAAAGGCGCGGCGGAACCCAAGCACCCGACAGGCAAAATCAAAATTTTCGAGCCCGGCGGATGCAAAGAGTGCATGCAGACCGGCTTTCGCGGGCGTATGGGGGTTTACGAATTCATGCCGGTCACCGCAAAATTACGAGCGATGATTCTTGCGCGCGCCTCGCTCGATTTACTCAAAGACGCCGCAATCGAAGAAGGCATGATTACGCTGCGCAATGCCGCTCTCAGGCAAGTCGTCGCGGGTGTAACTTCTCTCGACGAAGCGATGCGCATTACTTAGATTAGTACTATCTATGCCGCACTATCAGTACACGGCGTTCAATAACAAAGGTCAGAAAGTTACCGACGTTATCGAAGCCAATTCGCCGCAGTCGGCGACGCAAAAGTTGAAAAGCCTCGGCCTCTACGTGCGCGAAATTCGCGAAGATTCGGCGAAGCGCGACCGTGCGCTTTTCCCCTTCTTGAGTAATTTACTCTATCGTATTAAGCGCAAAGAAGCGGGTATTTTCGCGCGGCAGTTGGGGACACTCTTGGGCGCGGGTATTGCGCTCAACGAGGCCTTGACCGATATTAGCGATCAAACCGAAAATCCGCATCTCAAAAAAATTATCTATGAAATGAAACAGCAGGTGATAGAGGGGCGTTCGCTTTCCGAAGCGATTCACCAGCACCAGAACGTTTTTCCGCCGGTTTACGAGAGCATGATTCGTGTCGGCGAAGCGACGGGTAACTATGAGCCGACGTTGAAGCGCCTCGCCGACCTCGAAGAGCGCACCGAAGAGCTCAAAGGGCGCGCGATTACCGCGATGATTTATCCCGCGTTCATGCTTGTGATTTCGGTCGGCGTCATTTTTTTCTTGATGACTTCGGTGGTGCCGCAGCTCAGCGATCTTTTTAGCGGTTTTAAGGCGGAGCTTCCGCTCATAACGCGCATTGTCGTCGGCACTTCAAAATTTTTTACTTCGTTTTGGTACTTGATGCTCTTGGGGATTTTCGGCGGTATCTATGCGTTTATCCGTTACCGCAAAACTCCCGAAGGCCGCAACAAAACCGACAAGCTCATCATGCGGATTCCTTTTTTCGGGGGCTTGCTGCGCCGAATTCAAGTCGGACTTTTCTGCCGCAATATGGGCATTCTACTCGAAAGCCAAGTACCGCTTTTAGATTCTCTACAGATAGTCTGCGGGACAATCACGAACTCGATTTTTGTCGGTGAAATTACATTGTCCATCCAACAAATTAAAGAAGGTTCGTCGTTGCGCGAGTCGTTGAAGCACTCGGTGATTTTGCCGCAGATGGCGCGCGGTATGATCGCCGCCGGCGAAAGTACCGACCGATTATCCGAACTCATGATAAAGGCCGCAGAAATTATGGAATCCGAAGTCGATAGCGCGGTGAAACGCATGACGCAGTCGCTCGAACCGGTAATGATCGTCGTTTTAGGGGGGATTGTCGCGGTCATCATGGCGGCGGTGATGCTGCCGATGTACAAAATGACCGAGTATATTAAATAGTTTCCCTTGCGTTCTCGACTCTGAGAGAGCACTTAACCGATGTGGCTGCGTATTCTCGAATATTTTTCGGGCGTGAGAAAGCGCCGTTTGGCGCTGCGCCGCATATTCTTGCGCAAAGTCACTCCCCCTAAAATTTTAATCGTCCGCAACGACGGTCTCGGAGATTTTATTTTAACGCTGCCGATAATTGCGGCGATTAAGTTTGCTCTGCCGCACGCGCGCATTCACGTCTTGGCGGCGCGCCCCTTGCACAGCCTCGCGCCGCTCTTGCCCGAAATCGACGGTTGGGTACTCGACCCCGGTTGCCTGTTAAAGCGCCATCGTGCGGGAAAATCGACGCTACAGTTAAAAACCGAATACACGAATCTTGTGCGCGAGGTCGCCGCATATCGTTTCGATCTCGCGATTTTTTCGTATGCCGAAGGCGCGAGTGCGCGACTTATCGCCGAGGCGGGCGTACCCTATCGCTTGGGGTCGTTACGCCGCAGCTTTTTTTACCAGTTTAATCTTTGGTATTATTTGGCGCGGCGCAAAAGCGGCCAGTCGGAGTTTCAGCTCAATCTAAAAATTCTGCGCGCTTTACCGCTACCGAATCAATACCGTTTCCCGCGCGTCGAAATACCTGCACTATCGACAAAGGTTGCGCGCGGGCGATACGTTGTGATGCATCCTTATAAACGGTCGGGAACCGCGCTCGTTTGGCCGATACAAAATTTTCAAGAACTGGCACGGTATTTTTTGAAAGCGAAAATGCGCGTTATTGCGATCGGCGACACCGGCGACCTCGATATTTTATCGAGGCATTTTGGTGATATTGCAAACGTAGAGATACGCTGCGATTTGACGCTGGTACAGACGGCGGCGCTCCTTCGCGGTGCCGTGCATTTCTTCGGCAACTCATCGGGCCCGTTGCATTTAGCCGCGCTCGTACAGACGCCGCATACGGGGTTTTATCCGCAAAACCGCATCGCCGCACCGCGCCGTTGGCGCACGTTACCCTTTGCAGCGACGCCGCCCATGGCCGAGCATCTCTTGAGCACCCAATTTCCGAAGGACTGTATCGAATGCGAGCTCAAGCGCTGCGCCTTTTACCCATGCACCGAAAAAATTAGCGTCGAAAGCGCGATCAACTCGATGCGTTCGTGGAAAAAATTAAGAAAGTCGCCGCCACAGACACGAAAAACTGCGCGCACAAAATATCGATTGCACCGCCGCAAGCGCAAGCGTTGAAGCCTATTTACAATTTTCTGACAACGGATGAACATTGCATTTTACGCGACAATCGACTTTTAAGGCTTCTCTAAACAGTGTTTCACACGCCGCCGATATTAGAGAATTTTTACGTATTATCGCTGAGTACTGCCACGCACGCAATCGACGAACTGGCGGATTTTCCCGATTCGCGAACATTTTACGGAGCGGCAAAAGAGAGCCGAGCCATGCTCCCACGTGGTGTTGTGTCTTTTCTCTATATGGCGACTTGCAATCGCATTGAAGTCTATACAGAACTCGCTACAGATTTTGAACCCCGCGCACTTTTAACGGATCTCGCGGCGGCTTTTCCCACGGTGCGCCAGATTCAAGAGCGTAAACCAGAAATTTTACACGGCAGTGCTGTGCTCGAGCATCTCATTGCCGTCGCCAGCGGTTTGCAAAGTATTGCCTTAGGCGAGACGCAAATTGCGGGACAGATTAAGCGCGATATGGCCAACGCACTCGATCAAGGGTGGCTATCGGCTGCGATGCCAACCGTACTCCAAAAGGCATTAGAGACGCAGCAGAAAATCCGCAATACGACCGGCATTTCAGAAAATTCGTATTC
>JAFEGD010000241.1 GCA_018240245.1 Spirochaetota bacterium
CCCCCGTATGTTGCGTAATCCATGCGATTTTTGACCCCGAGAAATGCCGGCTTCATGAGTAGCGCTCCGCCCTGCGCAATCGCCGAGGCATTGATATTTTTCTTGAGCGACGAAAAAATTGTTTTCGCAAGCCCCTCGATCGATTTCAAAATGATATTGCCGACGAAGCCGTCGCACACGACGACGTGTACGGGTTTTCCGGTGCCGTAAAGATCGCGCCCCTCGACGTTACCGACAAAATCGTACGGCAGCTTTTTGAGGCGATTGAGCGCCGCACACGTGAGCTCGTTGCCCTTCGTGTCTTCTTCGCCGTTAGAAATAAGCCCGATTTTAGGATTGATAACGCCCATGATTTCTCGCGAATAAACTTCGCCCATAATCGCAAATTGTACTAAATATTCGCTCTTGCAGTCGACGTTGGCTCCCGAATCGAGTAGCACCGTCGCCGTGCCGTCTTCGCGCGGTATCGGCGTCGCAATCGCGGGCCGCTTCACGCCCGGTAGCCTGCCCATGTGCGCGAGCGCCGCCGCCATCGACGCGCCGGTATTGCCGGGAGAAAAAAAGCCCAACGCTTCGCCGTTCGCGACAAGCTTTGCCGCAATATTCACCGAAGCGTCTTTTTTTTGCCTGACCGCCATTGCGGGCGAATCTTCCATCGTGATAACGTCGTTTGCGTGAACAATGCGCACGTTATCGCCACTGTAATTGTGCCGCTTGAGTTCGGCTTGCAGAGTTTTCTCATCGCCCACGAGTAAAACGTGCGCGTTGAGCTCGCGCGCTGCACCCACGGTGCCAGCGACGAGCGGGCTTGCCCCATGGTCGCCGCTCATCGCATCGACGGCCATCCATTGTATAGCGGATGCGGCCATAATTTGAGTTCATATAGGTGTATTCAGTCATGCTGCCAAGCGCTTTCAATGTCCGCTAGCTATGGAATTCCATAGCAACGGTCGGTGGGCGCCGTATTGTGTAGCTATGGATTTCCATAGCTAGTACCGACGGGAATGCCTACAATCGCAGAAAATAAAAACACTCGTTCACTATCTGACACGCCTGTCAGAAAAAATGGCTTTTTTGGCCCGCTAAACACGCTGTATGCCATATTATAATGGAGTAATCCTATTACATGCGCCAGAAGTACGCACATATAATCGTTGTGAGGTGGAGATTGAAGTATTCTATGTTATTATTGGCGCTGTTGCTTGCTCCTTATGTTGCGCGTGCTGCCGATGCAGAGAGTTTTTTCGACGACGAGTTGCCAGAAGAAAAAAAGAACTCCGACGATTTGAAGTCTAAGCCGATCGAGATTAACGAAGAACAAGAGAAAAAGAACGCGCGTAAAATTACGAACGAGAAGGGCGAAATTCTCCAGCAAAAAGAAAAAGTAATCGAAAAACCGCGCGCCGACGGCCCGACCGAACAGGTGGCGCCGATGGGTACGCGCTCTAAAGAAACCATTCTCGACAATTCGCGCTTTTCGCTCGCAGGCGATTACTTCCTTAATACGGGGCGCGGTACAGCAACCTTGCCGGCGGGGTGGGGTGCGTTTCTCGCCTACGACGCCGACGAGTCGCATGGCAAAGGTTTCGATTTACGTTTTGAAGTCGGCTACCTCAATTTGACGAAAAGCGATTCGTCGATCGCCGGGTTTTATTTCGAAGGTGGCCCAACGTGGATTTATCGCGTCCCTAAATTACCGATTCAATTTTTGACGGCAATTTTACCCGGTTTGGGCTATTATAATTTTCAGAATTCACTGGGGCAAGGTTCGGGGCTTAAAGCGACCGCGCATGTCGCGCTGGGCGTCGAGTTTCCGATGCTGATGAAACGCGCCGATCGCACCGACGAGTTTGTGCCGTTTCTGCAGTTGCGCGGTGGAGTGATTTACGACGATGTTTTACCCGTTATCAGTTACGGAGTTTACGCAGGTATGGCTTATAAATTCGGACAGGTGATCTTCAAATATTGAGAGAAAACTATGAAACTAAACAAACTCATTCTCCTCATGGCGCTCCTCGCGGGGCTTGTCGCCGCTTCGTGTACCCGAAAAAAGAAAGCCGACGACTTTCAGGCATTCGGTGGCGTTGCGTATAACGCACTGCCACGCTCGTTGCCGTCGAGTTTGGGGCTCAACATCGCCGTTGCCCCGATCGATATCAATTACGACGGCAAAGCCGACGGTCTCTATATTTGCCGCACCGGCGGTATTAAACAAGATATGTTCGGTGGGGGTATGGGCTTTCCGATGGGTTCGGGCTATACCGATTCGCCGACAGTGACGATTACCAACCCTTACGGATGTACAACGATGCCGACGGCCGTTGCCGTCGTCGCCAATGGCCAAGTGCAGCGCGTAGTTGTCACCAACCCCGGGGTAGGCTGCGTAACGAATAATTTTTCGGCAAGCATCAGCGGCGGTAGCGGTGTGAGCGCTTCGGTTTCAGTCACCGGCGCCAGCAACAGCCAGCTGACGCGCATCTCTGTCGTCAATCGCGGTTATGGCTACAACGGGCCAACGGCGACGATTACGGGCGGCGGCGGCTCGGGTGCGACAGCGGGCGTCAACGTTAGCGGTGGAGTGATTAACGGTGTGTATCTTCTGAGTATCGGCGACGGCAAATACACAACCTCGCCGACGGTGACATTTACTGGCGATACGGGGACTGCCGCGCCCTACACGATTCCCGCGACCAATATCGTTGCTTCCGAGCTCGATGCCAACGGCAACTGTACGGTGACATACGATCCCACCAACGTGAACCCCGCGTTGCGGCATATACCGCAGATGCTCTTCACGTGGCCGGTCACGCCGACGGTCGGTTTAGATACGAATGGCGACGGCAATGCCGATTATTATCTGTTGAATAACGACGACGGCACGTCGCAGATCATGACGAACTTCGATGGGTCGGGTTCGGTGGTGAAGCTGATTGTGAAAACGCCAGCGATCGACGAGTCGGTCGATTACGGCTATGCGGCGCTCGATTACGGGCAGACGATCGGTTTCGATATTTTGGGCAATAATACGATCGCCAACAACATCTTGAGCAAAATCAATCTCGACACGGTTAATCCCAGCGCGATTATTTCGCCGATTCGCAACAATGGTTTCTACGCATCGCCGATGGATGTGAACCTGTTGTGTTCCGATCTAGTCGCATGCGATGCAATCGATTATAGCCTGTGCTTAGCGAGTACCGGTTGCGCGACGCCGCTTACCCCCAATTTCGGCTCGGCGAATCTCGACGCAACGGGCATCGACTATACGGGCTTGAAGCATGCGATTCGCCCGGGTAACAGTTCGACAATTTCGTTTCAGAATTTGCCGTTGGGTAACTATAAACTCAACTATATCGTGCGCGACGCACACGGCAATCTTTCGGGCTTGCAGACGATACAGTTTACGATCGGGCGCAAACCCGACGTGATTCTGGCGGGTACGGGCGACCCGTATGCTTCGGCAACGGCGCCGAAGAACGCGGCGTTTCAATTTACCGTCGATACGGGCGATGTCGCGTTGCAGTTTCGTTATATCGTCGTCGCGAATAGTTCGTGCTACGGCTATACACCTGCGCAATATATTACTCCCCCCGGTAGCGTTTTAACTTCGGGTGGCCCATATCTGCGCAATGACCCGCTCAATTTAGCGGGTATTCCGGTGAGCGTACCCGCAAACGGGTCGGGTATGCAGTTCGACGATATCGGGCACGGTATCAATTACGTCACTGTATGCGCGATTGCGTGTTCGGGGTCGTGTACGCTCGCGAACCAGATGCAGGTCTGGGGCGATGCCTATTTTCAGGTGACGCGCG
This sequence comes from Spirochaetota bacterium, assembly GCA_018240245.1. Taxonomy (GTDB): domain Bacteria; phylum Spirochaetota; class Leptospiria; order Turneriellales; family Turneriellaceae; genus Turneriella. The sequence goes on from JAFEGD010000241.1 coordinate 3,813, forward strand.
ACGATACCGCACCGACGGTGACGGCGACGCCGTTTAGCGGCATGGTGCCTAAGCCGGTAACGGTATATCTGAGCGGTTCAACAACGGTCAACGGCGTGCCGGCGAACGGCTCGTTGATTCCCAGCGAAATCTGTTATACGTGGGGTGCCGACGGTTCGGGTAATCCGATTCCGGCGACATTACCCGCCGACCCGACTTTCCCGTGTCCGTCTTCCACCTTGAATAACGTGGTCGATATCGCAGGCAGTGCAACACAATTGAATGTCGGTTGTAATACTAAAGATAGCGTCACGAATACGAGCGTCGATCCGAATGCATGCACGTTTACGAATGGAATATATTACGTGAAGTATATTGCGCGCGATGCTGCCAACAATAAGACAGCGGTGACGACACTCTCGTATGCGGTGAACATTACGCCGCAGATTACAACGGTCACCGCGCCGCATACCTACGTTTGGACAGCGGCAAATTTCTGGGGCAACTCGGGCGAGGTCTCGCCCCCCGCACCGGCGCCGACGCTAGCGGCAGGGCAAACGGTGCGCACGAGCACAACGTGGAAATGGCAGGTCGACTTTCCCGGTACATATGAAATACGCTACGGTGCGTCGATTACTGGTACGGGTACAGCTTTTGATCCGTTCATGTGTTCGGGGGGAGTGCTCTCTTCTGACCCATCGGGCACGGGCTCGGTGGCGGCTTTGACGCCCGTGACAGTAACGCTCCTTGCGAGCGATATGGCGATTGCATTAAACGATGTAAAAGTTTGTTTTACGCCCACGGGCGGGGGCAACGTCTCGACGGCACAGAAATCGGTGTGGCGTATTCAGCCCGCCGATATGAACTCAATCTATGCCAAGATGAATCAGAATACCGGCTCGCCAATCACGATCGATATTGCGGCCGATCTCTTTACGCCGTTCAACGCAATCAAGTGCCTCTCGTTCTCTATCCCCGGCGGCTCGACGGGCCCCGATGCGAATAGCGGCAATGCGCTGCCGACGGCAACGGGTGCTTCGGTGAATTCGTGCGCTGTGCCTGCGAATACGCCGAGCTCGACGTACCAAATACCCGCAGCTCTCACTGCGGGTGTGACAACGCTTGCATTCGATGTGACGATTCAACTTTGCGATACGACGGGCGGTTGTGCGGCGACAGCAGGCCCGAGCTTTGGTACTGGCAGCAACGGCGGTACCGAAACGCTCAAGTTCTTTATCTTACGCGACAAGACGCCGGGCAATTCGATCTTCGTCGATGCTGCTGCCGGTAACGATGCATGGACGGCGGTGAACCGCACCAACAGCCCGGCTGGTACAGGACCAAAGAAGACGTTGGGTGCGGCGATTACGGCGGCAGCGGGCGGTAAGGCGGTCTATATACTGACGGGTAATTATTGTGCTTCGGGCGCGCCAGCATGCTCTACGACAACGGGCACTTTGTCAATACCGTCGAATACGAGTGTTTATGGCGGTTTTACTAGTGCTTGGTATCGGCCCAATGTCGCACTCAATCGCGCGAATATTACGGCAGGTAGCAACGCGGGTGCCGATAGTATTGGTGTTGCAATCGGTGCGGTAAATACAACAGTGAATATAGAAGGTTTAAACATCACGACACAACGAGCGACTCCTGATCTTATTTCGGGTTACAATACCGTCGGTCTTCTCGTCAGTTCGGGCACAAGCACCTTAACACTCTACAAAAATAATATTGTTGCACAGGGCGATATTATTGGCCCACCGGGTGGCCCGAACCCCGGCGGCTCTTACGGAGCCATTTTCACTGGTATCAACAGCGTTATATTGATGAGCAATACAATTGCAGCGGGGCAAGGTTGGGCTGGTCTCAGCGGTGGTGCGGGCGGTGTATCGGGCAGTGCGGCAACAGGCGGTGGCAACGGCCAAAGCGGCATTATCGGTTGTACCTTCTGCGCTAACGACAGTCATTCGCATGCACCGGGCGGTGGTGGTGGTGCGGCTGGTTCGCCCGGGGGCTATACCGGCGGTAGCGGTGGCGGCGGCGGGTATCAAGACGATGGTGGCGACAATCGCAATGATGGCCAAGGCGGCGGTTATGATGGTGCATCCGATGGCTCAGGTAATGTATTAGGCGGTACAGGGGGTAGCGGTTCGTGTGGTGGTGCAGGTAGTTCTGCTGGCAATGGTTTTGCGCCCGTTGCTTGTAGTTCGGGTGGCAACCCTAACAACGGTACGCAGCATGGCTGTTGGGGTACTGCACCAGGTCCTAATTATGGTAAGGTTTCCGGTACTTACTTACAAGCCTACCAAGGTGCGAACGGCACGGATGGCTCAGGTGGCTATGGCGGTGGCGGCGGCGGCGGTTCAGCGCATGAAGAGTGTAACTTGAACGATGGCGGTGGCGGTGGCGGTGGCGGTGGCGGCGGCGGCGGTTTCGGCACCGGTGGCGAAGGCGGCTGGGGTGGTGGCCCGTCGATTGGTATTTTTGTAAATAATATTACTGGCACAATAACGTTGCAGAATAACACCATCAGCCGAGCAAATGGTGGTTCAGCCGGTAATGGCAAACCAGGTGGTAGTGGTGGTAGCGGTGGCGGTGGCGGCGGCGGTGGTCAGGGGGGTAACACTAATTATATCTCTGGCACCAATGGCGGCAGCGGTGCTTCGGGTGGTAATGGTGGCCCAGGTTCAGGTGGTAATGGTGGCCAGTCGATGGGAATCGCTGTCTTTGGTACGCCGGTAGTCAGCATTAGTTGTAGCAGCAATTCGTTTAATGCAGCTTCGGGCGGTTCTCTCGGTACGAGCGCAGGTTATTCGGGTAGTGCCGGGTATGCGACCGGAAATGCATCTAACCAAGGTTTTAGGTTCAATACGGCTACGGCGGGGGCGGCATTTACTTGCAATTAGACACCCTGAGATTAGAGAGGTAACACACGCGCGAACTCAAATTAATTTAAGCTCGCGTGAGTTAGTAAATCGGTCATGTTCGCTCAAACTCTACCGGGTTTTTGTAGCCCAATAAGAATGCAGTCTCGCCGTATTGTAGAAGCCTCGATGTAGTCAAATGCTATGCGTCGTGCTTCGCCGTGGTCGAGGTAAAGTGATCGAGTCATTCTGTATCGAGCACAGTTTCGAGTAAATGTTTTGCTTAATACTGCGGG
>JAFEGD010000242.1 GCA_018240245.1 Spirochaetota bacterium
TCCCGATTGCCGCGACTATCTCATGGTCGCTTTGCAGCCCGTTGCCGCTATCCGAAATCTTACACAGTTGAACGATTACGAATTGCAACGTTCGCTCGATGAGCTACGCGGCATAATGCAAGATATCGCCGCGCGCAATTATTTCCGCAGCGCTGTTTTGCGCAAAGCACAGAAGAATAGTGGCCTACCCGGCGTCGCACCAATCTTGCTTGCGTTTCTTTCGCTAATGCAGAAAGACGTTATTGCATTCGAGAACGTCGCGTTAGCTATCGACGGCAGCTTACAGAAAAATTCAACCAATACATTTGCGAATGGCTTTCGAATTTATTTTCGCGACCGGGGGGATAGAGAGCTGCGCACGTTAGTCTATTTAAGTACGCATATCCATCCGAATTTTTACGATGACTACAAACCCGAAGGGAAACTTTTGGCGAGTTTCGGAAGAACAAATCTCTTATTAAAAGCGGCGGTCTATCTTTTCCACGAACCGGCGTATGCGCAACTGGCGCAGTCTTTACTCCGGCAAAGTGAGTTAGTCGTGCAAGACGACTCGGGAATTCCGTTACGTTTTTTTACCGCGAACGAATGGCAAATCTTGCCATTTGGGCGTTACGAGCGCACGGCACGACTCAACGATCTAAAGAATTATCCATTACAAAAAGATTTGTACGACCTTTACAAGCAAGGCACCCGACCTTTGGGGTTTGCCTTCGGCTATGGCGCCTGGGGTGGGCATTCGAATTTGATTTTGGCAAGGCGAGTACGCCGTGCGCTCACTCGAACCGAAACAACAATTCGTGCGGCAGACCGATTTCGTCGGCGCGCATAACCAACCCTTCGGGGGGATTAATAACGCGCATGCGGCCTAAGCTCGACGCGACGAGGCTCAAGATTTCGTCTTCGCCGTTGACTTTGAGTTTACGGCGGCGCACGCGCTGGTCGCCGAGCCAGAGTTCTTCGATGTGCACTTCGTATTCTTCGCCGCCCACCCAAATGCTGAGCGAGTTGCGGTAGAGCTGCGCGGGGTCGATCGTAAGCTGCGCTTTTTCGCGCTCGTGGATGGTTAAATTTTCTACTCCGCGTAATTCGTAGTGGCGGCAAACGGGTTTCGAAAAATCGTTTCGATAAAACGATTTTTTTGCGAACGCCTCGCCGAGAACCAAGAACGAATTGCCGCCCGCCACTAAAAAACGGGGCAGCAGCCGCACGGCCTTTGTTTGCCGACGAGCGCCGTGCTGCCGAGTAGGTGAGTTAATCCGCCAGAGGCTTTCGTGGTTTTGCGCCGTGTGCCGAAACGTTACGACGCGCTCATCGCGAATCGCGCGCGTGAGATCGTAAAACAGCGCGACGGCATCGGTGCGGTGTGCGAAATAATCGAGCCCGCGGCGCACGCTAAAGTCGCCGTAAAAATACGGCGTAAAATTTTTATCGAGCACGAGCGCGCGTACGAGCGTCAAGGTGGGCGTGAGGTTCGCACCCGACGATTCGAGGCGCAAGCGGCGGCCTTTGCGCAGTAGGCGAATACCGCGCCGCGAGAAATCGGCAAGCATGCGCTGCACCGTGCGCTTATCGGGCACCGGCAGGCCTGCCGCGCCGATCTTCGCATGCAACTCGTCGCTCGAAAGCCCCGTGGGAGTCGCTTCGAGTTCGCGCAAGAGATAGAGCGCGAGCGAAAGATCTTTCACCGTACGATATTTCAGGCGCGCGCGGACGCGGCAAGAAATTGTTGCGATGTTGCCAGCGACTGCTGTAGCGCTATCCGGTCGCCTTAGTTGTACGCCGAATCATGGTCGGGATGCAACGAAATAAATACCATTTCGTTTTCTCTTCGCATAACGATTGCGCGAAATTTTTGATTCATGCGAATCGAATACGGTCGATATTTTTTATCGCCGAGGACAATATCCGGTATCGACGTTATTTCTTCCCATTTCAGCCCATGATCTTGATAGAGCCGGCGCCATGAAAGCTGAAGAATTTTTCTCAACGTCTTTTGAAAGGCGATCAAATTTTCTTTGCTCAGAATTGCAATTTGCGAGGCTAATGCGGGCGACGACAAATTGATAGAAATTTTATCGGACATTCTTCAGAAAAATATCTATTTCGGCAGCATGGCGAATGGATTTTTTGCCAAGTTTTTGCAACGACTCTATACCTTTAGCAATAATTTTCTTATTCTTTGCGCTATGAGCCCACGTCTCGGAAGCCGGAATCACCGAAACCTCTTCGACAAGATAACGGCCCTGATCGATTTTGGTTATGCGCACAGAGCGACCCGCCAGTTTGCTATCAAGCGTAATCTGCCCGCGCTGGCCGACGACGCCCAGTTTTTGCGTTGCTTGCACTTGCATGATATGAAGATATGAAATTCATATGGCTGTGTCGACTATTTTTTAACTCTGCCGCAATGCCTGATTGCCTCGCGTAACCTCTTGTGCGCAGCGCGATTAAAGGCTCTCGTCGACGGACGACACACGAATACCGCCGGCACCTTTAGTCCGTTCGGCAGCGTATACACATAGTAAGATGTACCAGCGATCTCAACATCTTCGCCTGTCGACGGTAAATTTTGCCAGAAGCGCTTGCCCCAGACGATCATTAAATCGGGCGCAAATTTCGCGAGCACATCCCCAAAGGCTTTTTCAGAAATATAACGATTTTTTTATACGAAAAACGACAGTCGCCTGTCAGCTTTCGCGGCAAAAATCGCTTATACTTGACGCATGCAAAAAGTGGGAGCGCTACAGATTACTGCGACATACGTCGAATTACGAAAAAATCACGAATTGGCGACTTTCAAGCGAGAACAAGAAAAGCACAGCTACACGCCAAATCTTTTCAGCGCGCGCGAAAATTTTCTCGCGACACCGCGCGTGTCGGCGAGCGGGGTAGAGTACATGCAACGAATATGGTGGGCGTGATTGCTTCAGGTAGGCTGCGCCTACCTGAAGCAATCACGCTTGGCTTTCTGCAAGAAATTGTTGCCGTGGCGAACGGGCAGCCGTAAGTTGACTGCATGAGCCTTACTTTTATCATCAGCATGGCTGTGAGTGTGGCTTGTGCAGTATATTTGTTTGGTGTCGGCCTATCGCGCATGATTTCTGCCGACGTCGCCAAACGACTACAGCAGCGATGAACGCGCGGCGTACATTTAGGCGTCGCGAGCCTTCTCATGGCGGTCTTTGAATTTTTGCGGCGGCGATAAAGAAATCGCGAGAGATACGCGCATCGATTGCTCAACCAGATTATTTTCTTACGAAAGATAGCACCGCGCATGTCGGCGAGCGGGGTAGAGTACATGCAACGAATATGGTGGGCATAATGGGTAAGCTATCGCCTACCCATTATAAAAGAACTCGCGACGCTACTTAGGAAAAATATTTTTTGTTGCAAGTTTTTTTGCTTTATTGTCACTGATTTTATACGCTACAAATGCTTTTCTATCTGCGCAACTATGCGGTCCAAAAATAAGTAACCAGTCATTTGCCTCACTATGATATTTTCGGTTCTTGATCAGCTCGACGCACCTCTCGATTTTTTTAGATAATTCTTCGGTATCAGAATAGTTATGATAGGTCATTATGACTTTCAAGCCGCAATTTATGTGGCATAATTTTACGACCTCGTCATACCATTGAGTAGTGTCATTTTCCATTTCTATAGCAACATCTAAGTCCCAAGCAAAATCATCTTGTTTGGGTGCCCATTTCGAAAAAATTATATCTACGCGGAAATATTCACTTGCCACTTCTCCACGGTCACGATAGCCATACTTTTCTCCAAAGGCATAGAAGATTTCTGTCAAAGCCGTCGTCCACGTTTTCCTATGCTCATATTTTCGTTCCCAATTTTTAAGAGCCTTAAGGCTTTGCGAAAAAAATTTACTAAACTCAACCCAAAAATTTTCTGCCGTAGTAATCGATTTCATTATGCCTCCAAAATTTTTCTCAGTCACAATTCAAAAAAAAAAAAATAGCCTGTCTACACAAAAATTACTCATACCAAGACCTCGCACGCCAAAAAATTCAAAATTGCTTCGTTGCCTGAATATCGCCAGAAATTTAATGTATGCGTTCTGAACGCGCGCTCGGGTAAAAAATCGCTGCGGAGCTTTACCAACGCTTGCGGTGAAAAATCACCGCAGGGTTTGAACTCCACATCGGGAATGCACGCCCGCAAATTGGTATCGTCGCCTACACCGGTAAAAAAAACAAGCGCATCGGGACGCGCGATGCCCTGCTTGGCATTTGTATCGTAGTAGTAATAAGAGTCTGCGCTCGCTATTTTGTCTTGCTGCCGCGTCGTATTACAGCGTTGCAACTTCAGCGAATTTGTCCAAAAATAATTAATCCAATTGGCGGTGCTTACCGTTTTATACGCGAGAGAGTTTACACCGCGAGATGCATTGATCGACCGACAAAGAAGATACATTTCATGCCAATAATTCGCGCTATCGCGATGATCGCCCCAACTCTCTGCCGGCTCAATAGAAACAAAACGATGCGATGCCATCGCATTTTCTTCACGCCAGTAGTAGAGAAACAGCGGTCCCACGTATTCTGCGTTTTCTGCTGCAAGCCGCACAAGCATCTTGCGAAAGTCACCCACTCTTGTCTCACCAGTATTTTGCAATTCCACACGCGCAATATAACCATATTTCGCCGCTGAAGATGACAGTCGCATGTCATCTTTCGCTGCGCGCATTGTGTATAATTCGGCCATGATTTATCGCCACAGCTTACGAAAGCTGACCGTGTCGAACGGCCCCGACAATTTTATGCGCGGCAGCGTGCGCTTGACGAACGGCCTTAACCGCATTAGCGGCGCTATTGCGTCGTTTGCTCAGTTCAAAGCGGCGCTACTATGGTTGACGACCGGCGAATTTGAAGCCCCCGAATATTCTTGCGAATCGCTCACGAACGGCAGGTGCTGTTTTTTGAGAGTTAATCTACTGCCCGCACTCCCCGCAAATGCGCGAGAAAATCAACCCACATCAAACCATCCTCTGCATTGTCTTGTGCGCCAAAATTACAGTTTTTCAAAAAATGTGGGGGATTAACCCCGTTCAGGCCGCAATATTCGTCGACCGCAACTTTTATCGTAGCGGTCTTCATGCGTTGCATCTTGCGTAAGAATAAATAGGCGTGCGCACCTAACCATCGCTGGTGACGCCGCGCAAAGATGCGCGTACGCGGACGCAAGATCGACCACGGCGGCGCCTTGCGAAACATTTCGCGCAACGCCGCGACATAAAGCCGCAATGCGAGCGGTTCGGTGACAGCCGGCCTTAACCTGTAGAAACGTAAGTAGTGCAAGTTCTCCCACTCACCGTTCATGGCGTCGAGCGTCTCGTTAAGAAACTTGCTTGCACGCCCCGAAAAAGCATAGAGGTCGCGCCAATTTTTGAGTACCGAGGGAAAGCGTGCCATGAGCGCCCGCTCGGCGCGCCAATCACCCGGCCTGCCGCAGTGCGGAAAAAACGCGAGAATATTTTTCGCGGCATAGCGCGCCGCCGGATAACGTTGCAACTCGGCGATGAACGCGGCATCGTCGTATAGCGCTGGCGGCAGAAACAGCGTGGCATCGCGCACCACTACAGGCTGTAGCGGCGCAGGGCGCGGTGAAGATACAAGTTTATCGGTGTGGTTCATATTAGTGCGCTAATTTTTCCCAATCGACATTTAATAATTTCCCTTCGCAATAGGCTAAAAAATTGCGGGGTAGGCAGTCGTCAAACCAGTAGACAAGCGCTCGACGGTAATCTTGTTCTTGCCCCAGGGGGCAGCCGCGACGGTCGAGGTAGGCGGAAAATTCGAACGCGGGGAGAAATGTGAGGTCGAGATTTTCCGATGCGATGAGAGTGCCGTCGTGTTTACCACCCCAGCGTTTACGAACCTCCGTCGCAGTTCGCTTGACGTGTCGTTCGTTGATCGCCATAGTCGGGAAACCGCCCAGGACGTTTGCATAGGTGGGCCGAACGTGAAATTCGACCAGCGATACGCGGTGACCCGACGCCAGCGAAAATGAATTCAGGTCGAATGTATACTCATTCGTAGCGCACACACGCCCGCCCCTCAAATACGTGAGAAAATCTATCCATACCAAGCCATCCTGCGCATTATCTTGTGCGTCGAGTCGACAATTTTTCATAGGACGGTTGTAGTTTACATCGCCCTTGGCGAAATATTCGGCGATAGCAGCTTCAATGGCAGCGGCATTCATGCGATGAATTCTGCGCAAAGAAAAATAGGTGCTCGGATCTTTGCACGCGCCGCGCCGACGCGACAAAATTTTCCCGCGCGGTCGCGAAGTCGACCACGGTGGCGCTTTGTGAAAAAATTCACGGAGTGCAGCAATTAAAAGCCGCAATGGAAGCGGTTCGGTTACAGCCCGCCTTAACCTGTAGAAACGTAAGTAGTGCAAGTTCTCCCACTCACCGCTCATGGCATCGAGCGTCTCGTTGAGAAGCTTTGTCGCACGCCCCGAAAAAGCATAGAGGTCGCGCCAATTTTTGAGTACCGAGGGAAAGCGTGCAATAAGCGCCCGCTCGGAGCGCCAATCACCCGGTCTGCCGCAGTGCGGAAAAAACGCGAGAATATTTTTCGCGGCATAGCGCGCCGCCGGGTAGCGATGCAAGTCGGCGATGAACGCGGCATCGTTGTAGAGCGCTGGCGGCAGAAACAGCGTGGCATCGCGCACCACCACGCGCTGCAGCGGCGCAGGGCGCGGTGGAGATACAAGTTTATCGGTGTGGTTCATTTCAGAACTCTCACAAATTCGCCGAACACCCACTGGTATTTATTCATACCCGCCTCGATCAAATACCAATAATTCGTGCGGCCTTGTACTTTCTGTTTTGACGGCGTGCGCGCGTAGACGACAATTTTTGTGTCTTTGGGAATACAACCCACCGGCGGCATTTCCCAGCCGGGGATAAATTGTATCGCCTTACTTTTGAGACTGGGTTTTTCGCGCAGGCGCACGCAGTCGGTGGTATAGCCATCGCGAATGCCGATGGTGACGATTCGAACTCCCTGCCACACCATCTCTTTCTCGCCGATCGGCGCGCGATTGACGTTCCAAAACACGACCTTCTCGGCGCCGCGCTCGCAGGTAAGCGATTCGTAATACTTGAGCGAGGGCACCTCGGTGCTCAGCGTACAGGTGTTACCTTCTAACGCCAATTTGTAGCGTGCGCGAATATCTTCGGGTTCGCCCTCGGCAATAATCGATGTAATTTGGATTCCCGAATCTGTTGCGACATACTTACCCGAGATGTCGATGAACGGCCCTTCGCCGCGAATTTCGAGTTTGTAGTCCGTCTCGGTTGGGAACGTTAATCCAACCCCTACACCAAAATCCGTATCTTCTCTCCATTCTTTGTCAATGGCAAAAATACCGGTTACTGAAAGAACCCCCAGCGTAGCGATAAGATATTTGAATATGGTTTTCATCATAGTCTCCTTTTGCTCTCCTGAAATTCAGATGATCGAGAACATATACAATTTACGGTGGTAAAAGGTGACAGCGGGCTGTCGTTATTGCGAAAAAAGTGGCGTCGGGGGGGTTTGTGCTATCGGCACGCCAAAAAGAGAGAAATTCCTCCATCCACCCCGCCTCACCGTCCCATTTTGTCGCTAAGTGCGAATAGTTAGTCGCGAAGAAGCGGCGGATGGCCCGACGTGATGGTTTTTCCCAGAGTTTGATGAGACCGTAGACAAGCGAAGAAACGCTAACGCGCAAAGCCGCGGCCACATAATGAAACGTATCGTACTCCGCCGCCGTCAATCGCGTAGTAGTTATTACAAATTTCCCCCGCTGTCGATTGTACCGCCGCGTCACCGCACGCCGCACTTGGTTACGCATTTTAATTCGCAGGTACCGCTCGGCAAAACGCAAAATCTCGCGCCGCCGCCCACGCCACAGATTCGCCTCGGCCTGTGGCAAACTCACGCTCGTAATCAATGCACGTTTCATCATCCCTCTATTATATAAATACCAAAAAACGGCGTTTTTTTCTCACCGATCAGAAAAAATTTTACCTTATGGGATTAACCCCGTAACGTTGGCGGCCTTAAAAACGACAGCGGGCTGTCGTCTTTCGCGAGCAAAATGATGTACTCATTGCGCATGCAAGCTAAAGACCTCAAAATCGTACGCGAGCGTGCGCAAGCGCGCTTTGCGGCAATCCAAAGCAAGTATCCCGAACTCGACGGGTATCTCGTGCTTTCGAGTCGCTTCGGGCAAAGCGAGCTTCACAATAGCGTACAAAAAATATTTGTCGGATTTAATCGGATGTTTATCGACTCGCCGCAAAAAAATCGCACACTCGAACTTTGCGAGCAACGTCGTTGTCTTGATCGAGACAAAAAGAATACCGACCAGATCGACGGTGAAATCAAGACTTTGATTTCCGAGCTCGAAATTAGCGAAGAGACGCAGGTCGAAATCCGTTTTGGCGCGCTGAAATATGAATTGGTATGGCAGTTGCAGAACGATGAATTGGTCGATCTCAAGCTGACGCCGCAAACCCGCGCGTCGATTCAAATCGTGTTGGGGCGGATTGTCGATTTTCTGTAGGGTAAATTGCTGAACGGTCTTCATCGACAGCCTTGAAGGGTCATGTGATATTCATCTCTACAAAACTGGCGAATCTAAAGCGACAGCGAACTGTCATCTTTGGCTACTTATTTTGCGTATGCTAATCGTGAATGATAACCAATTCAAAAACACGACGTAAGAAAGCCTCTGCAAAAGCAGAACCAACTTTGCTTCAAAAGACTGCGCTTGAATTAAATCTGAAATATGTAAAGCCAACAACCAAGGCCGTCGACCGTATGTTTCAGAAATGGCTGAAACAAAACGGCAAAAAATTTCCGTACAGAGTTAATCCGCGCCAGCGAAAAACTAAACTTGATTGGCCACACCAAAATCGTCTGGGACAATATGGATTTCGCGGTTTGGCAACCGAACTGTATTTCACGGTGGCGGCAGACACGTTACAGGTACATTTTGACTTGAAAGGCGAATATTACGACAGCATGTGCGACTTTGAAGTAATGCCAGTGCAGCGGGCAGACGGCAAGTATAGCTGCGCTTGGTGCGCCCACAATTGGCAAGAGCGCCTGCGCAAAACATCGCGCGAAGTCGATTGGCGCGACAAGGTCAAGAAAGAAAAATATTTTGCCACGCTGGCAGAACTCTACGCAGACCATTGTTTTGACCGCTTGCTGTCATGGTGTAAGAAGACGTTAAAACCGGGACGACTCATCGTGTATTGTGGCGAACCAGACGCCTCGCGCTGGGCGCTCATTCGCCCGGCAAGGGAGGTTTTAGATTTCACGCGCGCAGAACGTGTATTAACACTGGTTGTGCCGAAAAAATAATCGAGCCGAATTATGAAACTTACGCGAGTCGTTAAGACTGGATTGATTTGCGGGGTTAATCCACAAGCATTTCGCAAATAACAGATTTTACAGCGGTGATTGCCTCGATATTGATTTTGCCGAGCCTCTTAACTAGTCGCGCCTTATCGATCGTACGAATCTGATCTAAAACAACATAGCCGCTTTTCTTCTTGAAGATAGTCTTCACGCGCGTGGGATAGCTGCGCGACACAGTCGTCATCGGCGCAATAATGACTGTTGAAATATTCGCATTCATTTCAGCCGGTGAAATGACGAGACAAGGGCGTGTCTTTTTTATTTCATGGCCAATAGTAGGATCAAGATTTACAAGAAAAATATCGTATTGTTCGACTACCATTCCCATTCTCTATCTGCAAGATTTGCGAATTCGGGAATCAATAATTTATCATCACGATTTTCGGCCATTGCTTTAAACTTTCTTGACCAGCCGGTTCGAGCTTTGTTTTTTACAGGTTTTAGCAGAAGCCCTTGCTTCGTCGAAGAAAGCTCTACTTCTTCGCCAATGTGGTATTGCTGCAAAATACTTTTGGGAATGCGCAATCCCTTTGAATTACCGACCTTCACCACTTGTAGAATCATGGAATATGTGGATACATTGTAGTCACGCAGTCAAGTAGTTTTGTAAATGCCTACAGCCAATACGTCTCTTAAACCAAACGTTAGCTGACATAGGCAAGAAAGCTTATCTCAAGACGACAATACTCTAAATAAATTGACATTATACGTATCTAATTATATATTATACGTATGAGTGCGGCCAAGCTTACCTTGAAACTCGAAAAATCAGCTATTAACAAAGCCAAAACTTACGCGAAGGCAAATCGGACAAGCGTATCGAAACTAGTCGAATCCTATTTTGCGGAAATTTCGACTACTCATAATGGAGGCACTAAGTCAAAGATTTCGCCCCTAGTGCGCTCGCTATCTGGGATTATTAAGAATAAGGATATTGACTACAAAAACAAGCTAACGGAAATACTGAGTAAAAAACATGGTATCAGCTGATGAAAGTTTTCTTTGACTCTGACGTCTTGATCGATGTCCTCGCTGAGCGCCCGATTCACTATCAAAAATCTGCCGAGGTATTGAGCCTATCGGAATTTAAAAAAATACGAGGCTACACTTCTTCTCTGATTCTATGTAATCTACATTACATTCTTCGAAAGCTTTCTGACGAAAAAACGGCTCGTGCAAAGATTGAAGCGATGCTGGCTCTATTAGATATTATCGATTTACGCAGAGATGACATTTCTGCCGCGTTGGCCTTGCAAGCGCAAGATTTTGAGGATGCGGTTCAGGCAAGTATTGCAAGCAGATCAAATATGGATTGGATATTGACTCGCAATACCAACGACTACAAGAAATCACCCGTTAAACCCATTACGCCGAAAGATTTTTCTGAACTTGGCTACGGCAGCTAACGAAATTTATATGCTGCGTGTACGTTTTCTTCAGCAATTCCACTGTAACGTATATTCTCGGACTGAAGTTGTCTTGCTTGATCGTCAATAGATACTACGAGGCTTTTGCGAAACGAGGATTTTATGATGCGCCCTTATAAAATAGACCAAAAATCTCATGCCCGGTATTTGAGCTGACTGGCATTACGGTACTGGGCGCGTGTTTCCGGCGGCAGTAAAAATTGCGCAGCGGTCTGAACCATGGGCGGTTGAACCAGACTGAAAGTATTTTTTCTCTATGCGAAAAATTTCCGGTGGTGATTTTTCCGCTGAGTTCATGAATCAATTTTTTGGCCACCGGACTTTCGGTGTAACGACTGTCGCCGGTATCAGCGAGTATGATTCCTTTGCCACGCAAGTGATCCTTGGCTTCGTAGAGAAAAATTCTGTGCTCTTTGAAACCGATTTTTTTCAAAAAGCGGGGCAAACTTTCGCCTTCAAAATAGTTAACATGGTTCAGCAGCATCAATCCGGCTTTTTGAGTGTTTTGGTAATACGAATATAACCCCCAGACATCTTCGTTGCCTGCGGGCATCGAGAAATGCAGAAATCCCCCGGGATTAAGAATTTTGTAGATTGCCTGTAGATTTTTTTCGGGGTAATTCACGTGCTCAATGACATCACGCGCGAGTACTTCGGGTACGATATCGGCGACGGTAATTCTGGCCTGAGGCTAGACCGCCTGCAAGTCAACGCTGAAGAAACCCGAACCCGGACCAAGCACCAGAATTTTGTCCGGACTGAAGCCATCATTTTTTACTGCGAAGCGAGCGCAATTCCACGGCGGAAATTTCTGAGTTTATTTCTGAACTCCGATTTTGCAGTCGCGCGTTGTGCTTCCCGAAGGTAGTATGCCGTGCAGCCGGTAGCGGTTGCCTGTTTGCTCAGTTTGGGATCAAGCTGCGTTAACTCACATTTTTCGCAATGAATCACGTTGCAGGTGGCGAGATCCCAGTACCGAACTTCGGCGATTTTTAGACCTGATTTTTCCCCACAAAAACTGCACGGCTCTTTGCGTTTGATAAAACTGCCGGTCTTTCGCGTTTTTGCACGGGTGAAGGTAATAATCAGCTTGCCCAGAATTCTTGCAAGAAACATCAATGCGCTTTAATGATTGAAATACGCTGTCAACGGAATCAGCGAGCATCGCACAAAACATGACAACTGACTGTCGCGTTTTTGGTCGACCTCGAACGTATAATAGAGATATGAAACGCGAACCAATGGATACAGCAGACTGGGTTGAAGCCGAACACAAGTGGCAATTACGCTATTTCGAGCGTATTGCCGTGCGGCCGAATCTACTCGAAGAACTGAGTCGAGTCATCGACGCAGACAAATTGAAATATCGCGCACGCCGCCCTAAAACGCAATCGTAAAATACATGCTGACGCAATATTTTTTCGTTTAGATGATTACTCCGTATCTATTGGGCGCATGCTCAACGTACTCGATACGCAAGCCTTTCCGTTACGCAAAGATTTCTTCTTTACCTTGAGACGCTGGCAGCAGCGCGGCGTAATCGAGATGGGTGCGAGTTTACGAGTCTCTGAACGCCTTCATTTCTTCACTTTTGACAGAATGGCGCAGACTTTTTTAGGATTTCATTATCCATGCGCAGCTCTGCATTCTCGCGGCATTATATTTATAACTGCTCTTCGGCACTCATTTTGTAGCCTTCGACGAGCAGGTCGATTGCCTGTTTTCTAAATTCTTCTGAATATCTTTTCTTTCCCATTATGTCCCTCCATGCTTTGAGTGCCACTTAACCGGTTATCTACTTTTTCAAGATTTGGGTCACTACAAGAGTGGCGAATCTAAAGCGACCATGCTGGAACTCCCGGTAGCGTCCTCTATTTCATCAGCGTTATTATATTGAAATACGTACAGAATCGAATAGGGATGGTTCTATACCCGAACGCCTCGACGCATGGAAGAATCCCCTGGGAGCAAAGAATTGCCAAATTTCTTCGAAGCTTTCCAACAACAGCTTGTAATAATAGTTCACGTCATAAGCTATTTGCGTCTTGGCATGTAGAGAGAGCACTACCTCTTCACCCAAATAGCGATTTTCAGGATTCTTACTCTCCTGATTTACAACCAAGTACCTGACCTTCTCTCCAGCTTGTACTTCGATGCCACGCTTCTGCATTTGTTGCAGTGCCATTGCTGTGCCTGTAGATACTGCATACTCACCAGCACCACGGCTAGCGGTGCGTCTCATCAGTAGCTCTCGCCATGGCACAGACCGATTATATAATTGTGCCCTGTAAGTTTGGAATAGCTCACTGAGCCGCGTATGCTCCATACGCAGGCCATATAGAGTATTTTGCTGACGCATAATGTCCAGAAGCTCCGTTTGAAACGCTTTTACGAACGCAGGCATATCCTTTCGCCTTGTAATCAATCCCCTTATTTTCAACTTCCCGTTATCGAACAGGCCAGCATAACGATTCGCAACTGGTGCTTGTGGGTCGACTTTAGAAGGGAGAAATATCGCCCAATGATAGACTCCCTCAATAGCCATTTCAATCTGCGTCTCTTCGTGAATGCGCTCACAAAGAACTTTCAACTGGTCCCTATCTATTACGGAACCGTCTGCATTTCGAATGAATATGCTGTCTGTAATCGCATGAAGAAACTCAAAGCCCATATCTTCTGCCAGTTCCTTGGCTCTCAGGAGTATCTCCCGACCAAAGGATGTTACGGCTTCATGTGATTCCAGCCTGCCAAATTTGGCATTCCTGTACCCTAAATAGCCAAATGATGTGACAAGCAGCCATTTCAGAGCACCCTGCTTGGCATCGACCTCTGCATTGTCTCCGTTCTTCAATATGCCTTTGTAGTGCTTTCGTCGAGCCAGCACGTGACTCAAAGTCTGTGCCACTATACCAACTCGTTTGCGGCAAATATGCCAATGGCTTTCAGGTGCTCGTGGTACATCTGGGTCATTTGCACAACAATCACAGTTCACGCATTCTGGAGAAATATTATTGCGGACCATAATAGATGGGTACATTTGAGAGTAATCCAACTGAGCTATATTCTCATACACGCAACCCTGACGTATGTTCGGTTGAAAAATCAGACCACCTTTATCCCCTTCAATCATTGCATAAGCAGTACGCCAGCTCTCCACTTTGCTCTTTTGCCATGGCACCAAGTACTGGCTGTCCATGGCATTATGGACTTCCATATTCGTCAGAGCAGCGCCCGTAGAAGTGCGAGCCACACGTTGAATGGGTGTTCTACTGAGGCGCGATAGCTCCACCACTCCGGCAAAATCTGAATTACTGAACACGAAGCTATTACCAGAATCAATATGCAATCTTCCATAAAGGGGATATGATGCTGCTCGGAATATCCAAGAGCCGTAGGTATTCACGGAAAGGCCCTTTTTGATAATATTTCTCTGGAGACCTGGCACTTGGTCACGGTCTAGCGCCAGCGGAATCTTCGCTGTCGAGGTCCAAGTAAACAGCGTTGGCATAATCTTTTGGTCTCCATACGAAGTCAGTATGACATCAGGGTCATGGGACAAAATCATGCTGTTTATCTGTTTCACATCAGACTCGAGATTTTGACCATCCACACACAACTTATGGTCGCCATAATGCAGCTGTAGTCGGTTGCGCGGGCTGATATTCAACCGATGTGAATTCTCCAAAGTGATTTCCATCACCCGGAGTTTAGGTATTTCATAATCCAGTACAGTTTCTGATTCTAAAGCAACGATTGCGTCTACTTGGTTCCACAGAGGAGGTTTTTTCAACCGCGCAATCACCGGTGCAAACGGGTAGATATGCTTCTCATGCATATAGGCATTCGGAATTTCTACATCGGAGTGATAGATGTCGATGCGATCAATCATCCCATACAGCTTACGCTTAATACGATTCAGTACCGATGGCCTGGATATGGCGAGCCGTAAAACTCGGACTTCTTCGTTACGATAGAAATGTTTTTTTGTAACAAAGCTTGGCGATTCTGCAAGAGCCTGCATTTCTGTCAGGCGCGTCACCAGATTTCGCAGACGTTGTGGTGATGCGTCAGCATAGATGACGGGATGGAATGTATCTCTGAGCAGATGCATATTTCCTACCTCGTCCTTAATCCACACATGTATGTCTGATTCGAAGTTATAGACATCGAACAGATACCCCCTGATTTCCATTTTTTAATCTGTGTTGCTCAACAGGCATCAATGCCTTGACCTGACTCTCCAATTCGCGTATCTTCCGCTGCTGCTCCAAGAGCATGGCAAAGAGCATGGAATCCGCCGGGTTAGGATTGGCAGCCATAACGCCCGCTTGAACATGAGCTTTTGCATAGCGAAACAAGTCATCAGCCAGCTCTTGGTCCTGCTTTCTCAAGGCTCTTCGGAATTTGCTGAAGCGTTGCTCCACCATTTCCATTTGAATGCTGTAAGGTGCGATGGTACGTCCCATGACTAATCTCCTTGTTGTGAATGCGTAATGTTGAAATGAATCCAGAGGGAGATGGAGTGCTGAGAACTTCCCAGAGCGGCTTACCCAGATTTCTCAGTTGATGAAATGCTGCACCGAAAGCCCGATGCTGGTAACCAGCCTTCTCTACGACTAGGATGGGAATGCCTTGCCGACCAATCTTGGCTAGGCGCTCATTCAACATATGCAGGAGGTATGCTGCCTCATCGTCAGCTACATCACCGTCAAAAAACTGTTTGAACGGCGCCAGAAGGTAGAAGACTTCTTTGAGTCCATCACCATTGATCAGCACTTCGTATAGAGCATCAAGAATCTGGTAAGGTGTGAATGCTCTACGGATATAAATTTCGCATAGCACCTGATCAACCCCCAAATCTTGCCTGTAGATTTCATCCACGAGATGGATACTATCGAAGCGCACGGCACAATCAATGACGCGCACGCGACGGCCGACCATGTGATGTCTCAGCATCCAGATATGGGCAAGAGAGAAGACTTTACTTTCTCCGGTTAAGACAGCGACGGAATCCAGATTCCACAATTCTACCGCATCCCTGATGGAGGGACGAACTTCA
>JAFEGD010000243.1 GCA_018240245.1 Spirochaetota bacterium
AATCGGGTTTCTTGCCCGACGATAAACTCATCATCGCGCGCCAAGCGAGCGATGCGAGACTGCAAAAGCTGCTGACTAAAGCGCAAAAAACCGGGGTGCAGGTAATCCGCAAAAATTATGGCGAACTGAACCACGCCGCCGGTAGTAAGAACCACCAAGGTATCGTTTTAGAGCGCGCGGGTGAGCTTGCGCTTCAAGCTTTTACGAAGCAAGATTTTGTCGCCGCGCCGAGCGGCATTTACCTCGCGCTCGACGGTGTGCAAGACCCGCAGAACTTGGGAGCGATTGTGCGCACCGCCGTCGGCTTGGACGTTAAAGGTATTTTCTTACCGCAAAAAGATTCGGCGCCGGCGGGTGCGACGGCGATGAAGGCGTCGGCGGGTACGCTCGCCGAAATGCCGCTCTGCTTTACCGGCAGCATCGCCTCGCTGATGCAGTTTATTGACGATAAAAATCCAGAGATACCGCTCTTCGCTTTAGATAAATCGGGAAATAGCTTTTCGCCAAGCGACGCAGAGCTCGCGCGGCAAACGCCCGTGCTGCTTGTCGTCGGTTCTGAACAGGGCTTGAGCCGTTTGGCGCTCGAACGCGCGACGCATGTGCGTGCGCTGCGCATGAGCGAGCGCCTCGATAGTTACAACGTCTCGGTGGCAACCGCGCTTGCGCTGTACGAGTTATCGCGCCCGCGTTAAGCGGAATCGATGCTAAAATTTCTGCGGCAGAATCTCGCAAATATCTTCAAGCCGGCCGTCGATCTTTCGGGCGCTGCGTTGCAGATTCACGAGCGTTGGCAGCAGAAATTAGCGTTGGTTCTCAATTGCGGGTCGTCGGCGATGACGATACTGATTTATCCGATTTTTTATTTTTTGATTGCCGTCGAACGCGAGAATATCCCGGCAATTCGAATTTTACCGCTTGTTGTAATTGTTGCGAGTGCAATTTGTCTTGTTTTACCGTTTGTGTGGAAACGTACGCGCGTGTTCTTACGATTTTTTCCGATGGCGAATTTTCTGATTTTTTTTGCGTGCATTGCGATCGACCTGTCGTTTATCGATCACCCATGGCATTCGGCTGCTTTGGTGTTTGTGCCGCTCTTTGGGAGCGCCTTAGTCTTTATCGATATTCGCGTCATGACGATAACTTACGCGGCGTCGGGCATCATTTTTGTTTTTGTAAATATGTGGAGAAATCGTGGTGCCGAGATTGTCGGTATCTATTGTGCAGCGTATATCGTCGCATGGTTTATGGCGTATGTGCGCGTGCGCAGTCTTATCCGTATCAGCGAAGACCAAGCAAAGCTTTACGAGCAGCAGGTAGACAACCATCGTATGCAGCTTGCCCGCGATTTGCACGACTCGCTAGGCGGCGATTTGATGCAACTCTCGTTGCAGCTTGCGGGCGACACGCCGCGAGAGCAAATACTCAATTTGACGCGCGCCGTGATTGCGAAGACAAAAAACATGGTCTATACGTTAGAACCACATTCCGAAAATCAATCCTTCAGCGAGTACGTGACGGCATATGTCGATCGACTGCGCCAGGTGAGAAAGTTTACCGTAACTTTAGATATCGATATTGCGTGGCCGCTGATGCGCCTCGATCATACGCTCAACCTCGAAGCTATCTTCACCGAATGGATGACGAATACCTTGCGCCATGCGCACGCGAATGCAATTCGTATCGCCCTTAGGCTTCGAGAAAAAAGATTCTGGTTAGTGATAGAAGACAACGGTAGCAGTTTTCGTTGGAATGGCATAAAAATCGGGTCGGGACTAAAAAACATTGCTGTACGCAGTGACTTATTAGAAGCAAAAGTATTCGCTCGAAAGAAAAATCGGCACGGCGGTACGACCTTCGTGCTTACAGGAAAGTTTCAACATGGTTGACGTTATTGTAGTCGAAGATAATCCGTTGGCGCAGCAACGCTTGGGCGCTCTAATAAAGCCCGACAACGCCTTGAATATTTTGGCGACGTATTATAATTTGGCGACGGCGCGTAATGAAAAGCGCGACTTGAAGCCGCAACTTATCGTTCTCGATCTGAAGTTGCCCGACGTGCGCGGCACCGAGGCAATCGAAGCGCTTAAGAAGAAATATCCCGATGCGCGGCTGACTATATATACCGCGTACGAGCATGAGATTGAAATTTTGCAGTGCATGGCGGCGGGGGCGAACGGCTATATCTTGAAAGACACGCCCGACGAACGGTTGCCGGCAGAACTCAGCGTGATTGCGAACGGAGGCTCGACACTCACGCCGCGCGTTGCCGAAAAAATTATGCGCCACCTTTTGCCGGCAAAGCCCGCCGATTCTCCTCTCAGCGAACGCGAGTTGCAAGTGTTAAATTATATTTCATTGGGCTTAAAGTACGAAGATATCGCGGTCGAGTTGGGTATCAGCGTGCATACGGTGCGTCACCATATCGAAAAGATTTATAAGAAGCTCGACGTAACGAGCCGCGGGCAAGCGGTTGCGCAGGCAGTACGCGCGGGCATCATTAAGATGGAGTGATATATGATTCAGAGAATTCACGCGATTGCTATTGGTCTGCTTCTATTCTCGTGCGCCAGCGCGCCGAAGAAGATCGAGACGGGGCCTAATGCCGACCTCTTGCGCGCGGCAGCGGCGGGAAATTCGACTTTGGTCGAGCAAGCGATTATGGCGGGCGGCGACGCACAGGTGCGCGACGAACGCGGGCGTACGCCGCTCATGCTCGCCGCGAGCGCCGGCAATTTAGAAACGCTAAAAATTTTGCTGCAGCCTAAAGCGACGGTCGCGGCGAAAAAATCGCGGCGCGAAGGCGTCGCAATCATACACTATTTGAACAATACCGGTTCGAAAAATAATACGTGGATTGGCGCAAGTCTGCCCGATGCGATCGAAGGCCTTATGGCCGAAAATTTCGATTTCAAGCGTAGT
>JAFEGD010000024.1 GCA_018240245.1 Spirochaetota bacterium
AAGCCGCTCCTCGCACTTTGGATAACGACTAAGAAATCGTTAAAATTTTTTACATTATGAAGAGATCAATGCTTGCCCTCGCCCTAGGGCTTTTCCTGACTGCGTTTACTTTTGCTCAAACAAATATCACCGACGCCAACTATCGCGTGTTCGATTCGGAAGGGAACCCGTCAAGTTTAGATAAGATCATCGAGGCGGCCGGGCAAGTTGACGTTGTCTTTCTCGGCGAACAGCACGACGACGCGGTCGGGCATTATCTCGAAAACGAGATCTTCCGGCGTGCCTTTGATAAGTACGGAAAGGAACGGAAGGTCGCCCTTTCTCTGGAGATGTTCGAACGCGACGAGCAGATCGTCGTGAACGAATATCTGCAGGGCCTGATCACTGAAAAGAAGTTTCTCGAGGACAGCCGCCCGTGGGGCAACTATAAGACCGATTATCGCCCGCTTGTCGAATTTGCAAAGGCGAACAAGCTCGACGTTATCGCAGCGAACGCGCCTCGACGCTACGTCAATATGGTTTCGCGGAACGGTCGCAGTTCGGTCGATCAGCTTTCAAAAGATGCAAAGAAATGGCTGGCGCCGCTTCCCTATTCGGAAGCTTCGGAAGCCTACGCCAAGAAATTCAAGGCACTGATGGGTGGAAGCGGTGAGGCCGCGATGGGCATCGACAACATCCTTGCGTCGCAATCTTTGTGGGATGCGACGATGGCCGATTCGATGGCGAAATACCTAAAGCGGAACAAGAACGCCCTGATCGTCCAGCTAAACGGAGCGTTTCACAGCGAAGATCGCCTCGGCACCGTCGAACATCTACTGCGCTATCGCCCGAAGGCGAAGGTCATTGTCGTAACTATGCGTTATGAGGACGACTTTCAGCATTTCGACAAGGCAAAATACGAAAAGACCGGCGATTTCGTCATCCTGACGGATTCGAAGGTCCCGCGCAGTAAACGCTAACTTGATCCCATTCGGTTCCCTTGACGCTGTTTGGCCTAACCGCCAAGTGACGCCGATCACAGCAAAGTCGTGCGGTACAAGTGGCAAAGTGTCGCGTAAACGAATTAGATCTATTTGCCCAGGAAGCGTTCGGGGCCAAGGGTGCGGATGCTGCAGTACTTCTTTATCTTGTCAAAATCCTTTAGGTTGTCGGTAACGACGGCAGCACCGGCACGTTTCGCCGTCCGAGCGATCAATACATCCCGAACGATCCGATGAACTTCATCGCCTGACAGTTTTGGCGTACGACCCTTATTTCGAGCCTTTAAGCCTCTGAGTAAAGAATTGAGCACCTTTCCCGCGAGCCACCAGTCCTCACCGTTCGGGACAAGCAAAGTCCCGGCCTTTTCATGCTCTTTCCAAACCTCGCGCCAAACTTTTACGATCTGGTCGTCTGGCGCACCCGCAGTCAATTCCTGTAATACAACAGCCGACATCCTAAACCCTTTCGGGAAAGATGTCGGCTGATGCGAAATAAAAATGCACGTGTCAAAGGTAACTATCGCCATTTAACCTTTGATAAATTTTTCCCGGCTTGCGTAGGTCAACTCCCACGCTTTCAGCGTTGCAACCTCTGCCTTCGTAGGCCTTTCACCATTTGCTGATCGGCCGGCAGCTGTAACGTTCTGCCGACCAACAGTTTTTTTTTCTGCGGGTCGTTTAGGCTTTTGGATCTTTTCAGACATTTCGTTCATAGTGTAACAGCCCCGGGCAAAAAGACCACATTTATGAGTGGTGGAGGCGGCGGGAATCGAACCCGCATCCAAAGGTTGCGACCAGTGCGATCTACACGTTTAGTCCGTTCACTTGAATTTCGCCAATGACGAGCAGATGAGCGGACAAGACCTCGTCAAAGGCTAACCTGACTAACTTTAACTTCGTACCGCAGGTGGTGGCACGACGCGAGCCCGAACTGAGTTATGCCTTATCCGGTCGCATCAGGCGAACTTCCGGTAAGACATCGCTGTAGCTAAATTTAATTAGGCAGCGAGAGCTAATTCTTGATTAGCATTTGTGTTTTGCAAGTTTTTTTAACGAGCTCACCTACAAAAAGCCCGACGTGCACTCAAAGATCTATACAAGCCCCTGTCGAAGCCTGTCGCCCCCCAAAAGGAACGCGGACGCCCTCGTCCGCATAGCCCGCCTTCGCGGACAAACAGTTTACGATATTTAGATGAGAATTGGAAGGCCTCCGTTGCCGGAGTACTTGGCGGTTGGCATGCGCACGAAGCAACGAATTTGGCCTTCCGGTGCATCAATGTGAGAAATGAAGCTGCAAGAACGGAAACCCGAACTTGACCTCGACCGCATCTCGGTCGCAAAGCCCTGCTCCGCGAGTTGGGATGAGATGACGGGCGACGAACGCGCACGGCATTGTGCCGATTGCGGCCTAAGTGTTTACAACACTTCGGCCCTTACGCAAAAGGAAACTCGCGACCTCATCGCATCACACGAAGGAAAGCGTCTCTGCATTCGCCTCTTCAAGCGAACCGACGGCACCGTCATCACGAGCGACTGCCCCCGCGGCCTCGCCGCATATCGCCGCCGCGTCGCAACATTCGCAACCGCCGCCTTCGCCTCTATCCTCGGCCTCTTTTCGATCTCATATTCGCAGACGACGTTCCCATCCGACATCGGGAGCGGCCAACGCGGCGTCACTACGCTGATGGTTCCGCTCGTCGAAGGCCGCGTGATCGATCAAACTGGAGCCGTCATCCCGAACGCGAAAGTGACGATAAAGACTTCGACCGGCAAAAAGATCGTCAAAACGACCGACGAATTCGGCCGATTTCAATTTCTGGATTCGCGGCTAATAGGTCTCAACAGGATCACTATCGAGATGGTCGGCTTTGTCCCTTTTCGGGATGCCTTTGAAGGCCAGGCACGGGAACGAATCGATTATCAGATCACCCTTGAAGTCCTAACCGGGATCGGCATCGTTATCATAGACGAAACAAGATCGCCGATCGATATGCGCTCGTCCGATGTCACGACGACATTCCGCGTGAACTAGTTTGACCCACGCGCGTGGGCGAACGGTAGTCAGCCCATAAAATGGATCTTGATCCGTTCCTCAAACTGCGTAAATTCCTGATCGCCGGTTATAAGAATGGCATTGCGTTTCTCGGCAAGTGCCGCTGCATAGCAGTCTGCGTATGAGATATTGCCGCTTACCTTGAAACTAGCGGCAACTCTTGCAAGGTCTATGTCGACTTCGATGAACCTGATCCCGAACTCATCGAGGAGATCCAAGGCTTCGTCAGCGTCGGAGGGAGATATCCGGCGGGCGATTATGTACCAAACTTCCCCGACGTTGACGACTGACATCAACAGCGGAATTCCATTCTCCTTTGCGTCAGAGATGAGGTTGGCGATGTCGGCAGCGGGCGCCTCACCGTTGAAATAAGCCAAGACCGCCCATGAGTCCAGAACGATCGGCTTATCGTCTGTCATCGCGCATTTTTTCCTTGTTTCTCTCCGCCGCGAGCTCTTCAAGCAGGCCCTTGCCCTTGAATCGCCCGCTCATTTGGTGAATGAGCTTGCGTGTGATTGGCTTCAGGATGATCTCGCCGCTCGCGTCATTCACCTCGACGTGCAGACTCGTGCCCGCCGCAATGCCAAGCCTGTTTCTTACCGCAACAGGGATCACGACCTGTCCTTTCGATGTAAGCGTTGTTTCCATTGTCTTACCTCTTTAGAAGGGTAAGACACGCTCGTTCAAAGGTCAAGGCGCTCGGACTAACAAGCTAGATCTTTCTGGAATCGTACGCCCAGTGAAGAAGAGCCTGGCGCTGACGCGGACGGCAATCAAGTGTTCGAGGCGGGCAGTTCGTCTTGATCTGAGCTATGTGGCGCCGCATAGCGCGCCAACGCTTGATCTGACGTTCGTCATCGACAGAGCGGCGGCCAAAATAATATCTGCAGTACCATTGAAACCACCCTCGCGGGTCTTCATCGTGGATCCAGCCCTTGCGGCGCCAGACAGATAGAGGTTGGGACGCCTTTACCTTAAAGAAGTTAAGTTTCGGATCGTGCTTCCCAGGCGAGAGTTTTGCGCTGATGAACCAATCTGCGGGAAACTCGTCGCGGCAGTCAGTCAAATACTTTCCACCAAACACGCCCAGCTCGAGCATCTGT
>JAFEGD010000025.1 GCA_018240245.1 Spirochaetota bacterium
ACGCTCACTGATGGCGCGACGTGGTCGTCACGCTCACTGATGGCGCGACGTGGTCGTCACGCTCACTGATGGCGCGACGTGGTCGTCGCGCCCTGAGCTACGCGACGTGTTTACCTAAAATTGTTTTGTAATGTTCTTTCGGCGCAGCGCCGACGGTACGGTCGACCATTTCGCCGTTCTTAAAGACCATCAATGTGGGAATGCTGGTAATACCAAACTTCGTCGCCGTATCGGGATTTTCGTCGACATTCATTTTGACGATCGAAACTTTTTCACCCATTTCTTTTTGTAAGTCTTCGAGGACAGGAGCGACCATGCGGCAAGGCCCGCACCATGGCGCCCAAAAATCGACCATCACCACGCCCGACGTCGTTTTAGCGGTAAAATTCTGATCGGTAATTTCTTGTACAAGACCCATATTATCTCCCCAATTTCGGTTACAGCGAGAAAACGCCAAACCGTTTTTGCGCACGAGCCTCATTTGGCTTGACGCTTCGTTTTCTTAACCCCAGTATACTAAACAAACGCCGTGGGAGCAAATAATTTTCAGTAGCCGGCATTCTCGATATGGCACAGCGTAAAATTGAACGAAATTATGGCGACCGTGCGCGCCGTCTCAGCGGCAAAGCATTCACACTAGCCGTCATACCCAATTACGGCGGCTTTAAGCGCGAATGGCGCGTCTCGTATTTGACATTGTGGTTTTTTCTTGCGCTCGTGCTCGGCATCGGCGCTCTGATTGCCATATCAGAGTTACGCAAAGAAACGCTCAACCACGACCGGCAAATTTCGGCAGAAGTCGCCTCGGCTTGGCTCGCTCGCCAAGATGTCCTAGAATACGGCAAACGGCGCATCACGGCAAATCTCGACGAACTGAAAAAAATCGGCGACAGCTATTTTCGCTCCATCTTTGGCATAAAGCCCGACTTGGGTGATACCGACCAATCGTCGACGACGGTGCAATTGAACGCAAAAATTATGCCGCTCATGAGCGTGATGCGTCTGCTCACCGCGCGCGAAGAAGCGTTTATGAAAATGCCGATTGGTATCGCGATACACTCCGATCAGATTACCTCGCTCTACGGCAGCCGCGTCGATCCCTTTGGCTTAGAAGTTAGTTTTCACTCGGGCATCGATTTCGCGGGGGGCACGGGTGTCCCCATTTATGCGACAGCCGACGGCGTGGTCGTCGGCGTCGACGACGAAGGCACAAGCGGCCTCGGCAAAAATGTGCGTATCTTGCATAAATACGGCATCATGACAGCCTACGGGCACATGAGCCAAATTGCGACCTCGAAAGATCGCAAAGTGCGGCGCGGCGACCTGTTGGGTTTTGTCGGTAGCACGGGACGCGCAACCGGGCCGCATTTGCATTACGAGGTGCGCATCAAAAATGTCGATCCCGAAAATTACTATGAAATTTCTTATAACCCCATGCCGTTTATTCGCGAGCAACTATGAGCGTGCCGATACCACAGCTCGCCGATAAGCCGCAGCATATTTTTATCTGGGGCATGGGGCTCATGGGGGCTTCGCTCGCGCTACGCCTTAAAGAGGCCGGCCACCGCGTGAGCGGAGCCGTGCGCTCGAGCAAAAGCCAACAGACGCTTACGCAAATGGGATTAACCGACATACTCATGGGCGACACCGAATGCATTCAAGCCCTCGAGCACGCAGATATTCTCGTCTTAGGACTCAACCTCAACGACTGTTACCGCGTGTTAAGCTTAATTGCCGCACATCCCACACTCGGTGAAAGGCTCGCGATTCTCGACCTCTGCTCCACCAAAGCAGAGATCATGGCGCATGTGCGAACGTATTATCCCCACCTGCGCTTTATCGGCACGCACCCGATGGCTGGCAAAGAAATCCAAGGCCCCCAAGCCGCCGAGCGCACGTTATACGAGAACGCAGCAGTTTTTATCACACCGCCCGAACATCTGCACGCGGCAATTGCGCAAGACCTCACTCGCCTTGCGGCAGACATCTGGAGTATTGCCGGAGCGCATACCGCAACGATTAATGCGGTGGAGCACGACCGCATGATGGCTGCGGTGAGTCACGGCTTGCATTTGAATGCCTGCCTCATCGCGCTCTTGAGTGCAAGCGGCGCCGGCAAGAATATCGATCTTTCGCCTGCGGCGGGTAGCTACCGCGACATGACGCGCATCGTGCAAAGTTCGGGAAAAATGTGGGCGGAGATTATCCACAGCAATCGCCAAAACACGAGTGCTTGGCTACGCGCTTTGGCCGATGCGGCGAACGAGCTCGCGACCGGTATCGACCAACAAACCGTCGATATCGCCGTTCTATTTGAAAAAGCGCAGGCTGTGCGCACACAAGTTATGCGTACGTAGAAAAGCCGTGCGGGGCATCCGATTCTTCTTTTGCGGCGGCAGTCTCGTCCTTTTCATTTGCCGACTTTTCAGATTTCTTTTTATTTTCGTCGCGGCGCTTGTGCCGCGATGCATCGCTGTCGACCGAATATTCGACACCCTCGTAATTTTTTTTGGTAAAAAGATCTTCGGCCATTTGATTCGCTTCGGGAGCGACAACCGAACTATCGCGCAGCAATTGTTCGCGCCGCGCCGCTTCGCCTTCGCGCACATTTGAGACATGCGCTTGGTCGAGGCGCACCGATTCGGTGCGCGCCGCTTCGTACGAGTTTTGTATACTGACGTTAAGATCGAGTGGTTTCACCGTAACGTCCTTTACGACGATTTTTTTGAAAGTGTTTATCGTCGTCTTCGGGGGGTACATAGGCGACGATATTAATCCGCCCGTTTTCTTCGACGAACGATACGTTATTATATTCGTCTTGCACCGAGAAAGTTGCGCCGTTAATTTCGATCGTCACCCCGGGAAAAACAGTCTTTTCAACGTGCACTGCGCCGTACGCCGTCGCTTCTTTCATGAACGTTTCGATATGCCCTTTTTCTTGCGCGGCCTCGCGCAAGCGCTCTTCGAGTTTTTCTTTGAACGCAAGCATTTTCACAAGTTGCTCTTCTTTCGCTTCGCCGAAGGCGTCGGGCGCAGCGGCCTTTTGCTGTTGCAGCGTTTTCAAATTCATATCGGTCTGTGCGATTTTTTCATTCAACTGCTTTTCGATCTGCGCAATCTGCTTCATTTGCTGCATCGCGCGCGGATTCACCCCGGCGATGACGAGCGTAGGCGTGGCTGCCATGGCTCCCAACGATTTCACGCGCACTACCCCGCCGCAAATAATTTCTCCGCCCACAAGCTGCGCCCGCTTACCGTTACAGACAATATTGCCGCCGGCGTAGACATGCGAATGCATGATATTCTCGCCCATCACGACATCGCCTTCGGCCATGCACGTCGCATTCTGCAAAAACTTACCGTATACAGAACCTGCAGTCGACTCGACTTGAGCGTTGTCGCGACCGATAATCCCTTGGCGCACAATGATGTCGCCTTCGGCCTCGACGAATGCCTTCTGGATTGTACCGGCAACTTCGATGGTGCCCGCAGCCTTGACGTGCATATTATCTTCGACGCTGCCTGTAACAACAATCGAACCCAAGAAAGTAATATTACCCGTGCCGATATTCACGTCGCCGTTAATTGTAAACATATCGTGTACGCTCAAGATACCGGCACGATAAAGCACTTGACCGTTTTTCTCCGCCAAGAGGCGTTTGCCATCGTCGGAAAGCATCGTGCCCGGCCCCGGACGAATCGTCACCGGATTACCGTTCTTTGCTGGCGAAATTTTGTTAAATAGATCGCGACCCTCTTGCCCGCGCTGCGCAGGCACAAGCTCTGCCAACACCTGCCCTTGCACGACGTTCTCGACAAGATCGCGCTGCATGAAGTCGACGCGGCCCGTTTCGTCTTCTTTGAACTCGACCTTGCGATCGATGCGCACTTTATAATCGACATAGCCGTCGCGCCCGTTTTGCGCCGCCTTACCTTCGGCGACGACGACCGGCGTCGAATAGACTTCTTCTTCGAGCGCTTTTTCGATAGTGCTTTCTTTGAAACCGAACTGCACTCCATTCGACTTGAGCGCCTGCATCACGTCGGCCACCTGCAAATGGCGACCACCGGGGCGCGGCCGCGTCATCGTCATTGTCGCCCGCATGCGATCGGCCGATACTTCGACTTGCAATTGCGAATCGGCGTCGGGTCGCGGTGTCCACTCGGCAATCTTGACTTGTTTGCCGCTCTTCTGCCGAATTTCGTTTTCGAGACGACCTTTGTCGAACGCATTGACTCCCGCTTGGCGGAGCTTTTCGATCGCCACCGTCATGTTCACCGCTTGGCCGTCGCCCACGGGGGGCCGCACTGTCACAAAAACGCCGGTGCGATAAATGCGCACCAAAATTTTCCCTTCGGCGTTGATCGCAATCGGCGTATCTTCGTTGAACGCCTGTTCGGCCATCGCACCCGAAAGCGAAACATTCATGTCTTCGAGATCGGCAAAGCGCGTATCTTCGCGTGCGGGAAAAACATGCACACGGTATGGCAAGCGCCGTAGCCCCAAAAGCTGCGAACCGCCCTTGTTCAAAATTTTATAATCGAGTTGCATCGCGTCTTTCTGCATTTCATTGGCGGCAAGTCGCAACGCTTGCTTTACCGAATCGGCGACGACGATCACCTCGCGTGGCGGGCGATTACGTTCTTCTTCGGCTAACGCCTCTTCGTTATCGAGCGCTAGAATAATTTTCTTGAGATGGTCTGAAGCCGTCGCCATTTTAGCCGTCCGTTTTTTGTTTTTCGATCAGCCGGATCATCCCCTTATATTCTTGCGCTTTGTCCGAATCGGGATAATATTGCAACAACTTCTTGAATTGTTCGAGTGCTTTGTCTTTGTTACCCAATTTGCGGTAATAGAGATAGCCGAGTTTTTCGAGTGCAACTCTATCTTTGGCGTGTTCGCCCAAAAATTCGGTATAGGCTTTTGCCGCTTTATCGGCTTGCCCACTTTGTTCGAGACTTGCGGCG
>JAFEGD010000026.1 GCA_018240245.1 Spirochaetota bacterium
CTTTCTGTAATAATTCTAATGCCTCGTGCGGCTGTTGCGCGTTATATTCTTCGACATAGTATCGCAACTTACCCACAAGGTTGTATGTGTGCGTTCTTGCGTCGAAATCGGCGTAGTCGATGGCACCGAGAGAAGACGCGAGCGAGAGGCCTAGAGCAATAACGCAACTGCGCATACGTAAGCGCACCGCAGCCCCAGTGTCTTGTAAAGTCCGAATAGCATTTTGCATGAGCAGCTCAGCTGCTCATGCAAAACAATCAATGTTGATCGAGAAAGTCGCGCAGGCGGCGCATGCGCGTCGGCGCGCGCAGGCGGCGCAGCGCCTTCGCCTCGATTTGGCGAATACGTTCGCGCGTGACTTTGAACACGTAGCCGACTTCTTCGAGCGTGTGCGTGTAACCGTCGTCGAGACCAAAGCGCATGCGGATTACCTTTTGTTCGCGCGCTGGCAACGTCGCCAAAACATGTTTCAACTGTTCTGCCAATATCGATTGCGCGGTTGCTTGCAACGGGCTCGGTGCTTTTTTATCTTCGACAAAGTCGCCCAACTCTGAATCTTCGTCTTCGCCGACCGGGGTCTCGAGCGATACCGGGTCTTTCGCCACCGATTTTACTTGCTTCACCTTTACGACAGGCCAACCTAAACGCTCGCCAATTTCGTCGTCCGAAGGTTCGCGGCCAGTTTCTTGCAAAAAAATGCGCGCCTCGCGGTTCACCTTGTTGATCTGCTCGATCATGTGCGAAGGAATGCGGATCGTGCGCGCCTGTTCTGAGAGCGCGCGCGTGATCGCTTGGCGAATCCACCAAGTGGCGTACGTCGAAAATTTATAACCCTTGCGGTATTCGAATTTTTCGACCGCGCGCATGAGGCCGATATTGCCTTCTTGAATGAGATCGAAAAAATGCATGCCGCGATTCGCGAAACGCTTTGCAATCGAAACGACGAGACGCAAATTCGCGTTGATAAGCTCTTTTTTTGCGGCGTCGATCTCACGGCTGCCGCGCGCAATTTTCTCGCCCCAAAGTAGAATAATAAGCGTCGGCGAACCCGCTTCTTGCTCCATGCGGCGCAGTTTGCGTTCGTTGTTGCGAATGTCTTTGATGATGTTCTTCACGTCTTCGACGGTGCAACCGAGTTCGCGTTCGACGATGTGCAAATCTTCGTTGCGTTCGATATAGCGGTTAAACGCCTTAATGCCTTTGACGTCGTGGCCGTAACGTTCTTTGAGCTTCAAGAAATGGCGCTTAATTTCCTTAATACGGAAAACCATACTCTTGATCTTGTTGACGTGTTTTTGCAACTCTTTCTGCGAAACCCCGACGCGAATGACGTGCTCCGCCGCAAGGCCTTCGAGTTTCAAAATCTGCGCCCAGACTTCTTGGTGTTTTTTGCTCTTATGCGTGTAACGTTTGAGTTTCGCTTTGAGCGAGGCGATCTGTTTATCGAAGTCGATTACCGGCTTGATCTCGCGCAAAAATTTCTCGCGTAAATCTTTCTGCTCGGTCGTGCTAATGTAATAAGTTTTCGATGCGCGCGCAATATCGGTAATGCGCAACGTGCCTTTATCGATGCGGTTATACGATTTGATGAACGCGCTGCGTAAGAGCG
The DNA here is from genome assembly GCA_018240245.1 of Spirochaetota bacterium. Classification (GTDB taxonomy): domain Bacteria; phylum Spirochaetota; class Leptospiria; order Turneriellales; family Turneriellaceae; genus Turneriella. The sequence continues at coordinate 1,610 of JAFEGD010000026.1, forward strand.
ACGAACGCAATACCGCGTCTTCGATAATATTCTCGCCGCCTTCGATGCGCCGCGCGAGTTCGACTTCTTTGTCGCCCGAAATGAGCGATATCTTGCCAATTTCTTTGAGATAGAGACGAATCGGGTCGTCGGCTGCGCTCGCCCCCGCCGAACCCGTCGACTTTTTCTTCTTGGCCGCTGCCGGGCGAAACTCGGGCTTCTGCAATAATAGCTGCAATGCGTCGAGATCGTAACCGCGCGTCAGCATCTGCATCGCGAGATCTTGAATCGTGAGCGGTGCCTTATTCTCGGGCTGCTTGATTTCATAGCCCTGCGATTTTAGCTCGGCGACCAATGCCTTGGGTACCTTCTGCTCGCCTAACGAGCCAAAGTTACCGGGCACAACCTGCGAGGATGTATCGCCGCGGCGTCCGACTTGTTTCTTTTCATATTCTTCGACGATTTCAATGCCATATTGATTGAGTAAAATAAAAACGTCGTCGATCTTATCTGAGTTCGTCAGTTTTTCGGGAAGAATATCATTGATTTCGTCGTACGTGATTTCGCCGTTCGCTTTGCCTATATGAATGATTTTTTGAATTTCGGGAAGTTGTTCGAGCTCCACTAAGACTCCTCTCAACAGTCAATATCGGAGTAATAATACCCGAAGTTAACCCTGTCGCCAATAATTAACTATGAGACGCCGCGTAAAGGAAGTGCCAAAAACCCGATACTTTTCATAATTATCTGCCGTTGGTAGATAATTATGAGCTTTTAAGCCCGGCGCATCCGCCAGAAGCGTAGTGAATACCAAGCGGCCACGCCAAAACTGACGAGCGAGAGCACCGGTAACTGTAGAGACCGCGTCAGAGCGATATCTCCCCCCGGTACGCTATCGGCCGTGAGCAAAAATAGCCCCACGGCGAGCGCCGTAAAAGGCAGCCAGAGCTTCCATGGCGGTTCGCTCGGCCGCTTTTCGCTTGTTTTTTCGACCATTTCGATCTGGAACTTGCCGCTCGAAACCATGCCCATCGTACGCAAAAGCGTCGCCGGGGCTTGCTCGATAAAGTCGAGATAATCGGGCAATGCGCGCAAAATCGGCTTTGCCATACGCATCGGCGAGATGCGCCCGATAAAAATCTCGCTCATCATCGGCAACGAAACTTTGGCAAGGTTCATATTCGGATCGAGAATATAACCCACAGCTTCAATCGTGACAATCGCCTTGATCGCGAGCATAATATCTTTATTAAAATAGAGCTTATAGCGCGCCCCCATATTCATCGAGTTCAAGATGAGTTTACCTAACGAATAATTCTTGAAACCGGCGCCAATCCACTTTTTACCGATTTCTTCGATCTCGGCGCGAAAGCCGGCAATGTCTGAATTGGGGATTGTCTCGGTCAAACCGACCATATACTTCGAGGCTGTCTCAAAATCGCGGATAATGAGGTAGTAATAATAAAGAAACATCGCATTCATCGTCTTCGGCGTAAATTGTCCCGTCATGCCGAGGTCGATCATGCAGAACTTTTCGTTGCCGACGATAAAGAGATTTCCCGGATGCGGGTCGCCATGAAAGAAACCGTCGATAAAAAGCTGTTTGATGACGACGCGCGCACCTAACGCCGCAACGCGCGGCCCGTTGATACCGAGCTTTTTCAACTTTTCGGAATCGTCGGGCTTAACGCCTTCGATAAATTCGAGTGTCAGAATTTTCTTTGTCGTGTATTCCCAATAGACCTTCGGCAAAATTACGTTGTCGTCGTCTTTGAAATTCTCACGAAAAATATCTGCGTGCTTGCCTTCTTGATTAAAGTCGAGCTCTTTCATCGTATAATCGCTAAACTCTTGAATCAGTTTTTGCGGCTGAAAATCGCGCACGTACGGAATGCGTTGCAAAATCCAGGCGAGCCGTTTCATGATACGCAAATCGTTCGTCATGATCGGTATAATACCGGGGCGCTGCACCTTCACGACGACTTTTTGCCCGTTGCGCAAATAAGCGATGTGCGCCTGTGCGAGCGAAGCGGCACCCACAGGTTTCGGAGCAAACTCTTTATAAATATGGCGTAACGGAACATTAAATTCGCTCTCGACGACCTGCTTCGCCTCTTCATACGAAATAGGCGGTACCTTCGTTTGCAGGTTTCTGAGTTCGTATGTAATCCGCCGGGGGAGCAAATCTTCGCGCAGCGACATGATCTGCCCGAGTTTTACATACGTCGGCCCCAAGCGTTCAATCGTTTGCCTAAGACGCACCTGGAAACGAATAATGCCCGCAGGTCGGCGCAATAATAGTCGCACGGCAACGGCCACCATTCTTCGCGAAAACGAACGTTTACGCAAGCCCCGAGGGCGATAGAGATATGAAACTATAAGGTCTATCGAAAACTGAACAAGAATCGATGTCACCGAAAGTAGGCGCCGTATTTCAGCGTAGGTCTTGAGATTCATACGAGAGTGAGCACAAATTAAATTATGAGCGACCGAGGCAACACATTTTCACGCATTTGAAAGTGGTATTGTACGAGTCACTAGGCGTGAACTCGCGCAAGCTATACCCATACGCTGCCACTACTTGCACTTGACAGAGTGAATTTATTCCCGCATTTTCCATCTCCCATGAATAAACCAGATTTTGTGACGAACCAACGCCTGATTACTTGGGTTGAGGCGATGGCTAACCTTACGCAACCCGACAAGATTCACTTCTGCGACGGCTCCGAAGAAGAGTACAATACCCTCTGTGCCGAAATGGTAGCTTCGGGTACTTTCATCAAACTCAACCCCGCAAAGCGCCCGAATAGCTATCTCGCTTGGTCAGACCCGGCAGATGTCGCGCGCGTCGAAGACCGCACTTTTATTTGCAGCAAACGCCGTGAAGACGCAGGGCCGACCAACAATTGGGTCGACCCGCGTGAAATGAAAACCAAGCTCAATAGTCTCTTTAACGGCTGCATGCGCGGGCGCACGATGTATGTCGTACCGTTCTGCATGGGCCCGTTAAAAAGCAAAATGTCGCTCTATGGCGTACAAATTACCGACTCGCCGTATGCGGTCGTGAGCATGAAAATCATGACGCGCATGGGCAAGCAAGCGCTCGAAGTTATCGGCGATAGAAATTTTATCCCCTGCATGCACTCGGTGGGTGCGCCGCTCAAACCCGGCGAAAAAGACGTGAAATGGCCTTGCAATAAAGACAACAAATACATCGTGCATTTTCCCGAAGAGCGGGCAATCTGGTCGTTCGGCTCGGGTTATGGCGGCAACGCGCTTCTGGGCAAAAAATGCCTCGCACTGCGCATCGCCTCGGTCATCGGCCACGGCGAAGGTTGGCTCGCCGAGCACATGCTGATTTTAGGCTTACAAAAACCCGACGGAGAAAAAACCTATCTCGCGGCGGCTTTTCCGTCGGCGTGCGGCAAAACCAACTTTGCGATGATGATCCCCCCCGAAAATTACGACGGCTACAAAGTAACAACTGTCGGCGACGACATCGCGTGGATTCATCCGGCGGCCGACGGCGGCCTCGTCGCGATCAACCCCGAAGCAGGCTATTTCGGCGTATTGCCCGGTACCTCGAAAGAATCGAACCACAACGCGATGGAGATTATCAGTAAAAATACGATCTTCACGAACGTCGCGCTCACCGCCGACGGCGACGTCTGGTGGGAAGGCATGACTCCTGAAATACCGAAGGGCATCACCGACTGGACAGGCCAAGCGTGGACACCCGAATCGGGCCGCAAAGCTGCGCACCCGAACGCGCGCTTCACTTCGCCCGCGACACAAAACCCGGCGATCGACGCCGACTATGACAACCCGAACGGCGTCAAAATTAGCGCGCTCGTTTTTGGTGGCCGCCGTTCGACGACGGTGCCCCTAGTTTTTCAAGCGTGCAACTGGAACTACGGCGTCTACTTCGCGGCGACGATCGGCTCTGAGACGACCGCCGCCGCTGTGGGTACGGTGGGGCAAGTACGCCGCGACCCCTTTGCAATGCTCCCTTTCTGCGGCTATCACATGGGCGACTATTTCAACCATTGGTTGCAGATGGGGCGCGACTTGGGAAATCCCCCGCGCATGTTCTTCGTCAACTGGTTTCGCAAAGACAAAGACGGCAAATTCATTTGGCCGGGCTTTGGCGAGAACACGCGCGTGCTCGAATGGATTGTCGACCGCGTACACGGCAAGGGCACCGCGACTGAGAGCCCCTTGGGTTGGATGCCGCGCTACGCCGAAATGGATTGGGACGGCATTAATTTCTCGCGCGAACAATTCGACGAACTCATGACAATCGACACGCGCCTTTACAAGAACGAAGTATTACAGCACGAAGAATTTTTTGACCGCATCTACGATAAACTGCCGAAAGAACTCTTCTTTATCAGGCAGCTTGTCTTATCGAGTTTGTGGCGTTCGGGCGACAAGTGGCTTGCCGGTAGCAAAGTTGGGGTCACCAAATCGACAGCGGACGAATAAACGGCGTCGCAACTGCCGTTAGCACTCGCTGAGCGAGCGCTAACGGCTCTGCTTAAAATTTTCCGCCATACGAATGCGTGAAATGGTATCGGGGTGCCCCGCGTACCAAAAGTACGAAAGTTTGTGCGGGTTTGGGTCGCTCAAATTATCTTTAGCTAGCTTCACCTCGGTACTCACGGCCGCCCCGCGATTATGCGTTTTTTCGAGCGCATAATAATCGGCGGCCGCTTCGAAATGGCGCGACGCATACGCTGCGATGGGATTTATAAAGAAGCTCGCGAGCGAGATACCGAGAAGAAATATCGGTATCAGCGCACCGATGTTACGCTCAGCAAGCGGGTCGGGGTAGATGCGCACCAACCAAATGATGAGAAATCGTGCGACAAAAAGAATAATCCAGATACTCGCAATGTCTAAAGCAAGACCGATCGCGACATGATTCAAAACCGAATGCCCAAATTCATGACCGACAACGGAGATGATCTCGTCGTCGTTAAATTTTTTGAGCAGCGTATCGAAGAGCACGACGCGGTGTGTGCCCCATAGCCCCGTTACATACGCATTCGTGCGGTTTGTTTTCTCCGAGGCGCGCATCTCGTAAATATTATCGAGTCGTATATTTTCGGTTTTTGCGAGCTCTTCAATTTTTGTGCGTAGAGTACCGGCTGGCAAAGGTTTATAATCGAAAAATAGCGGCTCGATCACAATCGGCATCACGTATACGGTAAAAATCGTAAACACAGAAAATGCCATGCCGACAAAATAAATCCACCCGCGCGTAAATCGCCGATAGAGAGCGGTAAAAATTGCCGCAAGAATTACCGCGAAGCCGAGACCGATTGCGATACCTTTGAAATAGTCGGCAAGAAACATCGCCGACGTTTCGTTCGAGAAGCCGAATTCGCGCTCGAGTAAATAGTGAAACTTGTAAGTAAAAGGTAGCATGAGAATACTCTCGAAAAGTAGCATCGCGCAGACGATGAGGATTGCCTGCACAACGGGTTTTATTTTCGAAGCGTTAAGTCGCCGCGCTAAAAGACGCAGCGGCCCCGCAAATAGAAAGAGCAACGTGACGACAATATCCGCCGGAATCGTTACCCGCGATGCGGCATTGCGGGCTTCTTTGTAGTGTGCGGCCTTCGCCAAGTAGCCGTCATCGAAATAGCGGTCGACGACTTGCTTTTCGTAAAGGCGCGGCGTGAGCGGCATCGCGAGTTGCAATGCGCCTTTGCTGCACGCGAAACATATCAGTAGCAGCGTTAATTTTTTCCAATTTAAAAATTGCATCGGTATTTTTATTTTTCTGCGGTACGCGCGTCGCGCAGCGTCGTGAATAACTTTTCGATGCTATACGGTTTTTGTAAAAAGATTTGGCCTGCCGGTAACGGCGCGCTCTTTTCATTGGGTTCGTGGCTATAGCCGCTCGCAAATATCACATGCAATTCGGGATTTTGTTTCTGTAGCTCGCCCGCAAGTTCGCGCCCGTTCTGCTTACCCGGCAACATAATATCTGTAAAGAGAATATGAATCAGTTTTTTCTCGCGCGCAAAAACCTTACGCGCATCGTCTGCCGACGCGACCGCGAACACGCGATAGCCGTTGCGTTCGAGTAAGGTGCGCGTCAATTCGCGTACATCGTCGTCGTCTTCGACGAGCAAAATATTGCCGTTACCGGGGATATGGCGAATTTTTTCTGCAATCGGAGCCGATTGCGCTTTCGGCGTGACTAACGGAAAGAGCACGTCAAACTGCGTCCCTTTACCGACCGTCGATGCGACGTGTACGGCGCCATTGTGTTGTGTCGCGACACTGAAGACAACGGGAAGCCCAAGCCCCGTGCCCTTACCGACTTCTTTGGTTGTAAAAAACGGTTCAAAGAGATGCGGCATGTGTTCGGTTGCAATACCTTCGCCGGTGTCGCGTACCGTCAATCGCGCATACCAACCCGAAACAATCTCGGGTAACACGCGCCGCGAAAGCGCGTCGTGCTGTTCGAGCCCCGTCGAAATTTCCACAACCCCACCGCGCGGCATCGCGTCGCGGGCGTTGACGACTAGATTCAAGAGCACCTGGTCGAGCATACCCGCATCTGCGACCAACATAAGCGGAGCATCGTGCAATTTTAGACTGAGGCCGATATGCTCGCCGACGAGGCGTTCGAGCATTTTCGCCATGTTGCTGACCGAAGTATTCAGATCGCAGCGCGCCAATCGAATTTCTCCTTTGCGGCTGAACGAAAGCAATTGCCGCGTCAGTTGGCTTGCGCGCTCGGCTGATTGCCGCAACGCGAGCAGAATTTGCCGCGTGCCGTCTTGCGGCACACGCTCTAAACCCAGCTCTATTTGCATCAGCATCGCCTGCAAAATATTGTTGAAGTCGTGCGCGACGCCGCCCGCTAAGCGCCCGATCGCCTGCATCTTCTGCGATTGGCGTAAATCTTCTTCGAGCTTTTTTTGTAGCGAAATATCTTCGGCGATGCCGACGATGCGCTTGACTTTACCCACATCGTCGTAAATCGGAAACGCCCGATCGTGAATCCAACGACGCTCGCCGTCGCTGCGAACGATGCGATAGGTTTCGTCGTATGCGCCGATAGCCTGCTGCGTGAGCGCGCTTGCGCGCACACGTTCGCGGTCGTCTTCATGTATGCACTCAATCCAGCGCTGCGGGTTCTTGTAAAGATCCTCGACGCCGAAGCCCCAGATTCGCTCGTAGCCGGGGCTAACATAGTATATTTGCGTTTTTCGCGCATCGGAAACCCAAAATACGCCGGCAATATTTTCGACGACTTCACGAAAACGCTCTTCGCTCTGCTTGAGTTCTGCAATAGCTTTAGCCTGCTCGTGCTTCAAGTTCTTTCCGGCGAGCGCTCGCGCAACCGCGCTCGGCAGGGGGAGCGTATATCCCTTTAGAAGATAATCGGTCGCACCGAGGCGCATCGACTCGACGGCGACATCTTCGCCGACGGTACCCGAAATCAAAATGAAGGGAATATCCGGCGCCTGTGCTTGCACAATTTCGAGAGCGCGTAGCCCGGAAAATTGCGGCATCGAAAAATCGGAGAAAATAATTTCCGGTGAATTTTTGAGACCGGCAATGAAGTCGGCTTCGGTTTCGACACATGGCCCGATGCACTCATAGCCCGCGTCGCGCAATTGGCTGCGCAAAAGCTCGGCATCGTCTTCGCTGTCCTCGACAATGACGGTCTTGAGCTGCTGCATAATTATCGTGCTTGTTGGTTAAGAATAAGCCAATAACATCCTAATTCTTTGATAACGCGCACAAATTCTTCGAATTTGACGGGTTTCACAATATAACTATTTACTCCCAAATTGTAGCTTTCTATCAAATCGCGTTGCTCGTGCGACGACGTGAGCATGATGACGGGTATCATGCGTTTTTCGGGTGCCGACTTCAAACGGCGCAGCACATCGAAACCGTCGACTTTCGGCAGCTTGAGATCTAGTAGGATTACCAGCGGTACTTGCGAATCTTTACGCGATGAAAATTCTCCTTCGGCGAAAATAAAATCGAGCGCTTCTTGGCCGTCGCGCGCCGTGTGAATCGTGTTCGCAACATTCGCTTCGCGAAACGCAAAGAGCGCCATTTCTAAATCGTCGGCATTATCTTCGACCAATAGAATTTCAACATCGGCCATGGTTACTTGTTCTCCCGATGGCGGCCTAATGTAAACCAGAATTTCGCGCCTTTATTTTCTTCGGCCTCGGCTCCGACACGTCCGCCATGGCGATTGATAACACGCTGCACTATCGCTAATCCAACCCCTGTCCCTTCGAACTCATCGTCGCGGTGCAAGCGTTGAAATACCCCAAAGAGTTTACTCGCATAAGCCATATTAAATCCAACGCCGTCGTCTTTGACGAAATAACGAATTTCGTCGTCCGAAACGACGCTACCGATTTCAATATGCGCGTCATTTTTCGTGCGCGTATACTTAATCGCGTTGCCGATAAGATTCAACCACACCTGCCTGAGCGTTTTCGCATCGCCATAACAAGCGGGCAATTCGCCGATATCGATTGTCAGCGAGCGCCCTTGGCGCGCGGGCAAAAGCTCTTCTAAAGCCGAATCGACTAAGGGGCGCATCTCCATATTTGCCAGCGCTAATTCGCCGCGCCCTAAGCGCGAGAATGCGAGTAAATCGTCGATCAGTTCGCCCATGCGGTGCGCGCCGTTACGAATGCGGTCGAGATAGCGCTTGCCGTCGTCGGGCAAGAGCGCAGAAAATTTTGCCAAGACAATTTCGGCAAAGCCATTCACTGCTCTTAATGGCGCGCGCAAATCGTGCGAGACAGAGTAGCTGAACGCTTCGAGTTCGCGGTTAATGGCTTTAAGTTCGATCGTGCGATCTTCGACGCGTTGCTCGAGTTCGGCATTCAGACGTAAAACTTCGTTTTGCGCTTTTTGCAGTTCGGAAATATCGATGCCAACACCGAGTAAACATGGTTCGCCGTCGAATTCGACAAGACAACCGGTTAGGTAGTATGCGAGCTTCTGCCCGTCTTTACGGACGAAAATCGCTTCAACCGAAGATTTTCCATGTGCAAAGACTTCGCCAATGCGCTCTGCTACTTTAATTTTTTCTACCGGTTCATAAAAATCGAGCGGATGCATGCGAGCGATTTCTTCGTGCGAATATCCTGTAACAAGTTCTAGATTTCGATTCCAGCGAATATATTCTCCCGAGCGGCGAAAAAAGTATGCGATACCGGGCAAACTGTCCATCATCGCTTGCAAAATACGAGCAGCTCGCTCGGCGCTTTCTTCGAGCGCACGCTTCTCGCGTTCGCGTTCGAAATTCTGTAACGCAAACGCGAGATCGGCTGCGACTTCTTTCAGCAACATGATTTCTTTCTCTTGAAAAAAATCGATTTCATCGGCATAGACGCTCAGCACGCCGGTGCTATTAGGAGCCAGAATAGGAATCGCTGCTATAGCATGAAACCCACTACGGATAAATTTTTCACGCCACGGAGCTAATTTTACGTCACTGCGCATATTGTTGCAGATCTGCACGATGTGCGTTTTATATGCGGTGCCTGTCGGGCCGTTTCCGTGCGGCGAATCGTCGGTCAACACTTCAATGTCATCGAGGTAATGTTCGTCGTCGCCGCGTTCTGCAGAAGGTACGATGCGCCTGCCTGTTTCGTCGCACCAACCGATCCACGCCATTTTGAAACCTGCCGCATCGACAAGCGTTTCTACCGCTTTTTGAAAAAGCGTAGCAGGGTCGGTTGTGCGCAAGATTGTGTGGTTAATCTTATTCAACGCCGTAAAAAGACGCTCGTGCCGCTCGCTTTCGCGTTCTTGAAGCTTTTTCTGGGTAATCTCTTGTGACAATACGATCACGCCTTCGGGTATCGGCGACGACCGCACATCGTACCAGCCAAACGAACCGTCGGCAAAACGAAACTCGATTTCTTCTTGAAGCGCGACTCTCTCGCTCACAGATCTTTTGAGCATTTTGAAAACGTCGGTATTTTCAATGCCCTGCCAACATTCTGTCATCGTGCGGCCAAGCAGTTCGGCGTTTGGGCGACGATTGTGCCTCGCAGCGGCGTCGTTGAGATAAAGATACGTAAAGTCATGTGCGAAAATTTGACACGCTTCTAAGAAGTTGTCAAAGAGTGCCATATACGGTATTTTTTGAATACCCGCTTTGACCATGAGTATATGCAATACCCTACCCTCAAATTGTAAACTCGATTTACGCAAGGTCTGATATAGCAATATGGTGAGGCGATGCTTCACCATATTGTGCGTTACTGTGCGCATCTTCCCCTGATACTATTGCTCGCGTGCAATCGCGAGAGCCCTGCCGAAAGTTTTTCGGGCCGTCTGCAAACTCTCCCCGCCGAACTTATGGGCGAAATGCAGGGCATACCGCCGCATTGGTCGGTGCGCGGCAAAGGCGGCGCAGTTTCGACGGCCAATAGCCTTGCAACCGAAGCGGGTATTAGCATTTTGCGGCAAGGCGGCAATGCGATCGATGCTTTGCTAGCAGTGCAATGGGTGCTTGCAGTTGTCGAGCCGCAGTCGTCGGGCTTGGGTGGTGGCGGA
>JAFEGD010000027.1 GCA_018240245.1 Spirochaetota bacterium
AGAGAGAGTGTTCAAATCGAAATAGCTCGCGCGACCCGCTAACGATTCGCGCACCGATTTTTGCAGTAAAGTTTGGTTCGAGCCGGTAATCCATACGTCAAATAGAGAATGTTCCTTTTTGCGCGCTAACTTAGCCGCTTTGAAAATATCGGCGCGGCGCTTGAGCTCGGGAAATAACGCCGGAGCAAGCGTCGCTTCATCGAGCAATATTTTTTGCGGTAATTGATCTAAAAAAAAGATTGGATTTTCTTGTGCGAGTGTACGCTGGTGAATATCGTCGAGAGAAACGAACTCATAACCCGGTAATCGCTGTAACAAAGACGTTTTGCCGACCTGCCGCGGCCCTTTAAGCACTTTAACGGGATGCGCAATCGCAACAGCAGATTGCAAGAAGCTCCACATCGACCGTTCAAACCACATATGACTAATTTAGTTTAATAAACTAAATTAGTCAATTTTTTGTACACCCCCGCCTATCACGAGCATAAAAAAAGCGGGTGTTACCCCGCTACAGGCGGCCATCGCCGCTTTTTTATAGAGAATGGGCTTGTTTAGAAACTCAAATTAACGCCAGCGCGAACTAATATACCACTCACATCGAGTTGCTGGCTATTTGATGTACTAAGGAGACCACCACGATAACCGACTTCAAGCAATAAGTTGGTCGAAGACGCTGAACCGTCTGAAATCATGCCCAGATTTAATAATCCGCCCACAACGGCCTGATACATGAAACCCGAAGCAGTCGCCGTCGCCGCTGATGACGTGGGCGTACTCGACTGATTATAAGACATCCAACCATAGCCTAAACCGGCAGTGATGTACGGCTGAAAGATTGGCGTATCATCACCGCCCATGGGTATATAAATACGCGCATTAGCAAGTACCGGCAATGTGTAAATGCTTGTCGAGGGCGTTGAGCCGCCTGAGATTCCCGAACCGCCAATTGAAGCCGAACTACCTGTATAGTTTAACCAATTGAAGCTCACTTCTGGCATAATCGCAAAGAAGCGATCAAGACGCAGCGTGTATGCAAGTGCCGCATCGAAGCCAACTTTATTTGATGGATTTGTGTCTTTAATCGACGCCGCCCCCGCTTTGACTTCAAAGCCATCGGCATAAACCGTCGATGCGCTCAAAATAGCCGCGAGGCCGAGCACTGAAACTAAGTGCAATTTTTTCATTGTTTCTCCTTTTTAGAGCCGTCGGCTCTGTGTTATTAGACGCCAAACCCCGCATTTGAGGTCGCGAAATTTACCTTCGACAGTGCGTTGTCCGTGTAAACTAAAAAAATCCAAAGTTGCCAAACTAATGCGCAGCAAAATTTTTTAGCTCCTTGAGGATTGCGGAAAGCGGCAAGACATCGGCCGCTGCGACGGCTTGCATGCGAACCGCCTCGCGTGGCATGCCCCACACCGTGGCGGTTGCCTCGTCTTGCGCTAGCGTGCGGTAACCGAGATCGAAAAGAATTTTCATACCGCGCGCGCCGTCGTTACCCATGCCCGTGAGCAACACCGCCAGCGCATGCTGCGGTTGCAGCGCCGCCAATGACTCGAACAACACATCGACCGACGGCTTATGGCGATTGACCGGCGGCTCGTCGCTTAACTCGACGGCAATCGCGTTTGCCAGCCGCCTGAGGCGCAACTGCTTACCGCCCGGCGCAATCAAAACCCGCCCCTCGGCGAGTAAATCGCCGTGCGCCGCTTCTTTGACTTCGAGTCGTGATATTTCGTGCATTCGCCCTGCAAACGCGCGTGTAAAATTTTCGGGCATGTGCTGCGTAATCACAATCGCAGGCGTTGCGGTATCGAGTTCGCGCAAAAGATATTCAATCGCCTGCGGTCCGCCCGCCGACGCGCCGATCGCAATAACGGGCTCTGACAAAACCTCTCTCATGGAATATCTTCGTGGCGCACCCAACACGCGCCGCTCGCGATTTCAAAAATAACGTGCCGATGTCCTTTGCCGCCGATGTGTTGCGAAGTGACACTCATGTTTTCGCGCGCTAAAATTTGTTCGACCATTTCGAGGTTGCGTTCGCCGACGGTGATTGCGTTTTTATCTTGCAACTCGAACATGTTACCGCCGCCAAAAATTTTGTATTGGTACTCGCGCGGTGTCGTCGCGGCGGCGCGCATCTGCGCAAAAAATATTTCAAACGTTTCGTCGACATAGCGCCCGCTATAATCGCTCGGCTGAACTGTTTTACCCGTCGCACGCCACGTACCGTCGACGCTGCGCGACGGCAAAAGACAATGGCTCATGCCGCCGATCTGCCTTACCGGGTGCCATACGCAAATCGCGACGCACGAACCCAATAACGTCTTAGCGCGTGCATCGGCGCCGCCCCAAAAATAATCGCCGGGCTGCAAATAGACTTCGCGCACCCCCTCTACGGCATTGTGTGGTTGAGAATTAGACTGTAGCATAAATCGTAGGTCGTATCGAACGTAATTTGTCGGTGATACCGTGCAGACTTTCTGCATGGCCAATCACGAGATTACCGCCGGGTTTCAAAAAACGCACAAGTTTTTCGGAAACATTGTGCCGCGTCTCTCGGTTAAAATAGATCATCACATTGCGTAAAAAAATCACATCGAAGAGACCGAACTCTTTCGGTAAGACATCTACGAGATTTACATAGAAAAATTGCACGCGCGATTTAATCTCGTCGCCGATGCGAAACGTTCCTTCGGAACTGCGCACGCCCTTGAGGCAATAGCGTTTCAAATAATTTTCGGGTATCTGCGCCGCGTCGGCGATGGGGTAGACTCCGGCGCGCGCGATGGCTAACATCTTTTCGCTGATATCGGAGCCATAAATTTCCCACGCGCCAAAACCGATGGCATCGGCGACGGTCATTGCCAACGAATACGCTTCGTGCCCCGAAGACGCGGCGGCGCTCCAAATGCGAAACGCTTGGCTGGTGTCGTGCATTTTCAAACGTTCGCGCAACCAGTCGAAATGTTTTTGCTCGCGAAAGAAATAAGTCTCGTTCGTTGTGATGAGGTTAATCATCGTTTGCTTTTCGTCGGCGTGTGCCGCCGACTGCACGAGCGCCAGATATTCGCCGAAAGAAGTAAAGCGGTAATAGCGCAGTCGCTTCATCAGTCGCCCCGAAATCAAAGCTTTTTTTGTTTCGGCCATGTGGATACCAACCCACTCGAAAATAAGTTTTTGAAACACCGCGAACTCCGCATCGCTGAGCGGTATAAGGTGTGTTTCGTACGCCGTCTGTTGCATCGATTTATTCGTCTGCTGCATACGGTGTCGGCGGCATCACGTCGACAAAAATGAGGAGTTTGCCGCGAAAACGAAATCGGATACCGCGACTCATGACATCCACCGTATCGCCGATCTGCCGCAATCTTCGCGTCTGGTAAAATTTCGCTAAAAAGATTGCCGCATCCGGTGCGCTCATGCTCCGCAATTGCGTTTCGTGCAAGCCCAACGCGGTAAACCATTCGAGCGACGGCGACTTATGCTTCGGCACTTCGAGATGAATCTCGACGATACGGCCGTTGCGCAGCACGAACTCGGCGTTAAACATCTCTTCGTTATAATACAGCGTTTCGGGGGATGCTCCGTTGCGATACGCGGGGCCGCCGTAACGTTGCCTGAGTTCGATTTCCGATTCACCCAAGAGTATTCCCGCCGCGCCAAAGCCTTCGATGATATGGTTCGGTTGATTTCTCAGGAGTAAAATATCGCGCTCGCTCGGCAACGTCTGCCAGCGTTCTCTACTATGATCGGGTCGTGTTCCCAATTCGTGTGCCCTTGCCGCGTCTGCTAAACGCGCAGCGTTTGGCAGACCCGATATTATCGCTGCGCCGAAAGGCGCGGCGAAAAGTACAATTATGCCGATACTAAATAAATCCATGCCCAAAAAGCGCTCCACCACGAAATCGTACGAAGACCCCGACTTCATGACGTCTTTCGAGGCGCGGTCAATACGTATACTCTCTGAATACTTGATGCCGCTCTCGCGGTTTGCCAAAATGCGCGTCAAAGACACGATCGTCTTTTTCGGTTCGGCGCGCTTGCCCGCACCGCACCAAGCGCAGACCGAGAAAGCGCGACTTAAAAAGGCAGGCGAATTTACAAAAGAAGAGGAGCACCGCTTTAACCTGCGTCTGCGCTATTATAAAGATGCAGTGCGCTTGTCATACCGCCTGACACAGTGGTCGAAAAGTTTACCCGCAGAGTCGCGCCGTTTTCTAATCTGTTCGGGTGGCGGCCCCGGCATTATGGAGGCGGCGAATCGCGGCGCCGCGTATGCGCACGGGCTGAGCGTTGGCATGAATATTTCGTTGCCGTTTGAACAAGAACCGAACCCCTACATTACGCAATCGCTCAATTTCGAATTTCATTATTTTTTTATGCGCAAATTTTGGCTGATGAATATGGCGAAAGCGCTCGTGGCTTTTCCCGGCGGTTATGGCACGCTCGACGAGCTCTTTGAGGTTTTGACGCTTGTGCAGACGCGCAAGACCGAAAAGCGACTGCCGATTGTCGTCTATGGGCGCGAATATTGGGAGGGCATTCTGAACTTCAAAGCCATGGCCGACTGGCGCATGATTGCCGGGCAAGATTTGAACGAAATTCTTTTTTGCGATAGCCCAGACGAAGCGTTCGATTATTTAACACGGCAATTAACGGAAATTTATTTGAACTGACGCTGGCTCTACTGCGTCTAATGAGTCATCATGCATAAACTTAGTTTTTTAATTGTTGTGGTTGTGTTTGTGTTTGTGCCATTCGTCGTCTCATGCTCGTCTATGCGTTCGTATCACGCCGATACGATGCCGAGCCCTGCGCCATCGGCACAAACCGTAGAAATTAAAAGCACCGACACTACGGAAGGGATGGTACCGAACGTAAATACATCCCCCCTGCTCATCTACACTTCAAACATTACACTCGAAGCGAAAGAAGACGCAGTCAAAGAACTAACGGGTAAAATTGTCGATAAGACCAAAGGCCTGGGCGGCTATATGTCGCAGCGCTCTTCGAATGCTCTCGTCTTGCGCGTACCGGCGAAAGAATTTAGCACGCTGCATGATTTTGTCAAATCGCTCGGCCAAGTCAAATATGAGAATGTTGTGGCGCAAGATGTGACGATGCAATACACCGATCTCAAAATTCGGCTCGATGTGCAGACAAAAATGCTCACGCGCTATCAAGATTTGCTCAAGAAAGCGTCGGATGTCAAAGAAGCGGTCGAGGTCGAGCGCGAACTGTCGCGCATCACCGAACGTCTCGAACAGCTTAAAGGACAGATTCGCTATTACGATAGCCAGATTAACTATTCGACGGTAAACGTGAGTTTTCAAGAGCCATACACAACCTTGGCTAAAGACACAAAACCAGGCCCGCTGGGTTGGGTTTTCTATGGCCTCTACGTTGGCATTAAGTGGCTCTTTATTTGGGATTGAGGCATGCTAAATGCCCGCACCCACCACAAGAGGATTCAGGCCGGTTTTAACTTTATCGCGCCGATTTATGATTTCTTTGCCGACTTGGTTTTCATGGGAGCCCTATGGCGCACGCAAAAATTTTTTATTCCCTCGCTCAATAAGGCCAAGCGTGCGCTCGTCTTCGGCGGCGGCACTGGGCGCATACTCGCCGAGCTAATCCAGCACGATACAGCACGCGAATATGTATTCGTCGATCTTTCATCCAAGATGATCGCGAAAGCGCAGCGTCGCGTCGAACGCCAAAATACAGCGCAAGAAACAATCTCCGCCGTCACGTATATCTGCGGGTCAGAGCGGGATATCCCCCAGAAAAAATTCGATTTGATTGTGACGCCGTTCATTCTCGATTGCTTCGACGCCGAGCGACTGCCGCAAACGATGGCATTACTCGCTGCACGGTTTGTGCCGAACGGGCAATGGCTCTTCGCCGATTTTCATACCAGCACGGGTGTCATGGGATTTTTTTCACGTATCGTGACGCGCGCGCTCTATCTTGCCTTTCATGTGATTTGCCGCTTAGGCGTGCACGCACTACCCGACTTTAACACGGCATTCCAGAAGGAAAATTTTCATTCTGTGGCAGAAGAATATTTTGCGGGAAAAATGCTCGTCGCGCGAATCTATAAAAGGATGCTGGCTAAGTCAGCCGGGAACGCCTGACTTAGCCAGCTTATATATGAAAGCGCACGTCCTTGAAAATAATTTTGGTCTCGAAAATATCCATTTGCGCGAACGCGAGCTGAAGCCCTTGGGCGATTTCGAAATCCGCATTGGCGTTAAAGCCGTCTCGCTCAACTTTCGCGACTACCTCATGGTTACAGGTAATTACAACCCGAAGTTGAAGCTCCCCATAGTGCCTTTGTCTGACGGCGCGGGTGAAGTTATTGAGGTGGGTAAAAACGTGACGCGCTTCAAAAAAGGCGAGCGCGTGATGCCGAGTTTTTCGCAAAATTGGATTGCGAAACGCCCGCATAGCGACGACATGCGCAAAAGCACACTCGGCGGCCCGTTAGACGGCACCGCGCGCGAAATAATGGACGTGCCCGAATGGGCGGCGGTCGCTATCCCTGAAAATCTTTCGTACGCCGAAGCTGCGACGCTACCGTGTGCGGCGCTCACCGCGTGGTCGTCGCTGGTGACCATGAACCAAGCGCGCCCCGGCGAGTATGTCGTCGTGCTCGGCACGGGCGGCGTGTCGATGTTTGCGTTACAATTTGCGAAGATGCTCGGCTGCAAAGTCATTGCGACTTCGAGCTCCGACGCAAAGCTCAAACGTGCCGAAGAGATCGGCGCCGATTTTTTGATTAACTATAAAACCAAACCCGAATGGGCGAAAGAAGTGCGCAAGATTACGAAAATGCGCGGCGCCGATCACATCATCGAAGTCGGCGGCGCGGGTACGCTCGAACAGTCGATGCGCGCCGTGCGCATGGACGGCGTCGTGAGCCTCATCGGCATTCTCGCGGGTTCGTCGAAAGAGCTGAACCTCTTGCCGATTCTGATGCAAAACGTACGCATGCAAGGGATTCTCGTCGGCGGCCGCGAGGCATTCGAAGACATGTGCCGCGCGGTCGGTGAGAACAAGCTGAAACCCGTCGTCGATAAGGCTTTTGGTTTCACAGAGCTCAACGCGGCACTCGCGTACCTCAAAAGCGGCAGTCATTTCGGCAAGATAGTGGTCGAGGTCGGGTGAGTGGCTGTGTTTTTCCATAGCTAGGCTACCCCTATCCAGTAACTCTCGGCCGCAAGGGTAGCGACTCACGGCTATGGAATTCCATAGCATGCCCCCATCACCAAGGAGATAGTCGATCTCGGCTATCTACAGACGCGCAAAGACCATTATTATTTACCTATTTGAAAATCAACCAAGCATTTTTTCAAAAAGCATAAAAATTGTTTGACAACATTTTGCATCTATACATTCAGCCTATGGGCGTAATTTAGGTAATTTGATTATTGGCTTCATGTAGGGGGGGTTATGAAACGAATTTTCGCGACGGCAATTTTTGCCACACTTGCGCTGTGCGCAATCTCCCCCCCCCCTCCGCTATTTGCAGCGCGCAATAAAAAATCGACACTAAAAACAAGAAAACCGAAACCTGTCGTTGTCGAAGACGACGATCAAGAAGATGAAGAAGAAGGCGAAGAGGCCGAAGAAAGCACGAAGCCGGCTGCGGTTGTAAAACCCGACGAGAAAAAAATACCGGCGGATGCAAAACCCGGCACAGGTACGGCTGATACGAAGCCGGGTACCGACATAAAACCCGGTACGGGCACAGCGGAGACAAAACCCGGTATTGAAACCAAGCCTACCGGCACCGAGGTAAATCCTACTCTTGTTATTGACCCCAACCGCAAACAAGCGAAACGGCGTATCTTAATTTTACCGCTCGAAAACGTCACACAGAGCAAAGACCACGAGTGGATGCGCGAATCGCTCGCCGACAACCTCAAAACACAGTTAGTAAAAAGCAAAAAATTCGACGTCTTGGATGCCAAAACGGCGAAGGTACTGTTTCCCGATATCAAGACCGATGGTTTGACGCAGGCCGATGCGGCGACCTTGGCGAAGCGGCTCAACTGCGAGGTCGTGACCTTGGGCCGCTTCACCGTGCGCGACCACGATTTTCGTCTCGAGATGGAAGGCGCCGATGCGCTCACGGGCACAGCGATCGGCGCCGAAAAAGCCGACGGTAAAACCGACGGCACGATGTTTCAAACGATCGATAAAGTCGTCGAGACTTTGGCCGCCGATCTGTCGTCGAAGCTGCCGGTTCTTTACGCCGACGAACTCAAGCGCGACGAAGCGGTCGAGAAAATGCTGACGCAAAGCCAAGATGCGACGGCTAATTCGGGCACGGCAAAAATGCTCGAACCGCAACTCAAGTACCGCGCGAATCTACTGCTCTCTTTGGGTATGCCGGTAAGCGGCATCGGCGATCACATCGGCATGGGCTTCGGCGGCCGCGCCAGCCTTGCGCGCACGACTAACATCCAGTGGCTTATGCCCATCGCGATGGCCGACGCTTTCGCAACCGGCGCCAAAACCACCGACTCGATGTTCTTCTATTTCGGCGGTGCGGGGCTCAGCTATGCCTTCGATCTGCCCCTGAAGCTCAAGGTCTATCCGCATGCGGTGTTTGGCTTCTCGGGCGGTAGCTTGACTACGCCGGTAGGATCGTCTTCTTTTATGTTGCCGGCCTTCGACGTCGGCGGCACGTTCGAACGTGCGCTCGTCGGCAATTGGCGCCTCGCGGCGTCGCTCTCGTACCGCCACATCTTCGACCCGTTTGTTACGGGTTCGTTCGTGCAGGCGCATATCGGGGTGGGTTATGGGTTTTAGCCTCAACCGCCGGCCCCCTCTCCATGAAATGGAGCGGGGGAGAAAGAACTTTATCACAAATCGGCGCCAAGAGCTCTGGCTCCCCTCTCCACGTTGTGGAGAGGGGCTGGGGGTGAGGCAAGGAGAAACAACATGAAAAAAATAATTCTGCTCACACTCGCAGCCCTGAGCTGCACGCCGTATGGCGATAAATTCACCAGCGATACCGCTGCGACGGGCGGTGGCGGTTCGGGCGGCAGCAGCGGGCCCACCGGCCCCGTGCCGCTGTGGGGTACAAACGGTACGGTCAACACGATGCTGAAAGACGGCAACACGCTCTATGTCGGCGGCAGCTTCACGAGCGTCAGCCCCAACACGGGTGGTGGCGCTGCGCTCGATACCTCGACGGGCACCACGCCCACCGGCGTCATACCGCGCACGGTCAATGGCACCGTGAATGCGGTCGTGCCCGACGGCTCGGGCGGCTGGTATATCGGCGGCAATTTTACCAAAGTCGGTGCCGACACGCGCAACCGCATCGCGCGCATCAACAGCGACGGCAGCCTCAACAGTTGGGCGCCCGAAGCGACGGGTGGCACGCAGGTGAACGCACTCGCGCTCTCGGGTAATACCATGTATGTCGGGGGGGATTTCACCCTCATCGGCGGGCAAGCGCGCAGCCGCCTTGCGGCGGTAGATACCTCGACAGGCCTGGCGACGGCATTCAACCCGACAGTTTCGACCGGTGCAGTGAACAAACTCTTATTGTCGGGCACGACACTCTATGTGACATTGAATTCAGCGAGTGTTTCGATCGGCGGGCAGACGCGCAGCTATCTCGCGGCTATCGATACCACGACGAACACCAACAATACTACGAGTTGGAATCCGAATTCGAACAATAGTATAAATGCAATGGTAATTTCGGGCACAACCCTCTATGTCGGTGGTTTTTTTACTACCATTGGTGGGCAAGCGCGCAATCGTATTGCCGCAATCGATACTGGTACAGGGAATGCGACAACGTGGAATCCTAATTGTAATACCGGTATTCTCGTATTAGCTCTGTCTGGCACTACGCTCTATGTCGGCTCAGGTAATTCGTTTACCATCGGCGGTCAAAGCCGTACTGGCGTTGCGGCTTTAGACACCACGATTGATACGAATAACGCTACAGCGTGGAACCCAAGCTTCGGCGGTACGCAAGTAAATTCGTTAGCTGTTTCAGGCACTACCCTCTATGTCGGCGGTATGTTCGGGACTATTGGTGGGCAAAATCGACAAAGTATCGCAGCGCTGGATACAACTGTAAATACGAACAATGCACTATCATGGAATCCGCAAGCTATGGAGAGCAACTTCAGCGGGTGCGCCTATTATTCTGGGGCATGGTCTGGCACATGCTCTGTAAGCGTTCTTGCTATTTCGGGTTCTACCATTTATGCTGGCGGCAACTTTGACTTCATTGGCCTCGTCACGCGCAACAACATCGCCGCACTCGATCTGACCACGGGCGCACCGACGAGTTTTGATGCGAATGCGAGCAGTACGGTGCGAGCGTTGGCGAAGGTGGGAGATACTTTGTATGTTGGTGGTGATTTCAGCACAATTGGTGGTCAGGCGCGTAACTCTATCGCTGCGTTTAATACAACGACCGACTCACCGACAGCGTGGGATCCGAATGGTAGCAGTTTCAACGGTGTTTATGCGCTTCTTTTATCCGGAACAACAATGTACGCTACAGGCAATTTTAGCACGATCGGCGGCCAAACGCGTAACCGCATCGCTGCGCTCGACACGACGGTGATTACAAATAACGCGACAGCGTGGAATCCCAACGCCCCAGCGGCTGTCAATGCCCTCGTTCTTTCGGGCACCACCCTCTATGCCGGTGGCGCGTTCACCGGCCTCGGCGGGCAAGTGCGCGCGCGCATCGCTGCACTCGACACTACAATCAACACCAACATGGCAACAACCTGGAATCCGGGAGTGTCGACCGGGCAGGTAAACGCGCTGGCACTTTCGGGCACAACGCTCTATGTTGGTCTCAGCGCCACGGCCACCACAATCGGTGGGCAGGTACGTAACTACATTGCTGCGGTTTCAACCACAACCGACACCAACAACGCCACAACATGGAATCCCAACGCAAATAACACCGTAAACGCTTTAGCGCTCTCCGGCACGACGCTCTATGCCGGCGGCGTGTTCACCACCATCGGCGGCCAAACGCGCAACCGCATTGCCGCGCTCGACACGACGGTCGATACCAACAACGCTACGGCGTGGAACCCGAATGTCAGCAGCGGCAGCGTGGTGAACACCATCGTCGTCGGCAACGGGGTCGTCTATGCGGCGGGCACTTTCACGACAATCGGCGGCCAGGCGCGCTCGAACATCGCGGCGCTCAACACGACCGACGGCGCGGCGTATTAGGCTATCTTGATATTCCCGTTCTCACGCGCCGCTTTCAAAAACGCGCGCCAGATTGCGTCGATCATCACCGCAGCGTAACCCGTCGGCGCCATGAACTCGAGTTCAAGAGAAACGCAGCCCGGCTTCGCCTCGACAAGTACGCGCGGTTCGCGATAACCCAAAGGGGGATTGACCACGGTACCGGGTATGGCGTTCTTGGTTTTGGCGGCTAGCGCTTCTTTGTACTCTGTCGCCGCAATTGTCTTCAATAGTTCTGCCGCCTTTTCCCAATCGGAATCGGGGGTCAGTTGTACTTCGATATAGTGAAATACTAACGGCGATTTCAAATGTGAAGTGACAAGAATCTCGCCAAACAGTCGAGCATTGGGTACGTAGACAATCCGCCCGGTGGCTCTATCGCTATCGGCGTCTTTAACTTCCATGACGCTCGTTTCCATGAGGCGAATATCGATAACATCGCCGACAATCTCCTTGATTTGCACGCGGTCGCCGATCACATACGGCCGCCGAATCATGATATACGCCCAACCCGCAACCGAAATCCAAATCTCGCGCGTGACGACTAAAAAGCCCGCGCCAAAAATACCGAGAAACGTCGCGACGTTGCGAATCGACGGTAACCAAATCGGCAAGAGAAAAAGCAACGCGACAAAAAAGACGATATACGAAAGCGCGCGTTTGTAGCGCAACCGCACGAACCGGTCGTCGATGTTGCGAAACGCAATGCGCAAAATCATGAAGCGCACGGCGAGCGTGAACGCCAGAACGATTGCCGTTGCGATGATAACGTTGCCGCGCGTGATTTCTGCCCACAACACTTTGAGATGTTGTGGATTAAAAAAATCGCCCATCGCGTATTACGCGCTGCGTTTTCTGAGCGACGGGTTCAAGACTTTTTTGCGCAGGCGCAAACTGCTCGGCGTCACTTCGAGCACTTCGTCGTCTTCGAGAAAGTCGAGGCACTGTTCGAGCGAGAGCTTCTTATGCGGCACTAGCCGCAGAGCTTCGTCGGTACCCGACGCGCGCACGTTGGACTGCTTTTTCTCGCGAATCGGGTTCACGTCGAGATCGTTGTCTTTCGCGTGCAGGCCGATAATCATGCCGACATATACCGATACTTGCGCGCCCATAAAGAGTTCGCCGCGATCTTGAATGCTGAAGAGCGAATAGGCGTTCGTTGCGCCCGCTTCCATGCTGATGATCGCGCCGCGCGTGCGGCCCGAGAATTCGCCGGCAAAGGGGCGATAACCTAAAAAGATGCCCGACATCGAACCTTCGCCGCGCGTTTCGGTTAAGAAAAAGCTGCGAAAACCGATGAGGCCGCGCGTCGGCATTTCATACTTGATGCGCACGAAACCGGTAGAGAGAGTCTCCATGAGGAGCATCATGCCTTTGCGGCGGTTGAGTTCTTGAATGACGCCACCCGAATACGCTTCGGGCATATCCATAATCATTTCTTCGAAAGGCTCGTGCTTCTCAC
>JAFEGD010000028.1 GCA_018240245.1 Spirochaetota bacterium
CGAGCCGCACCTCAAGCACATGCGTGATTTGGATGGACTTCTCGGCCAAAAACTTCGGTTGTCGTGAACATTTCATGTAGAACCCTCTACATATTAAATACCACAAAACGGCGTTTTTTTCTCATTGAATTTGAAAAATAAGCATCACGACCTAAGTAGACGTGTGAGAGTCTATGACAATGCGGAACGATTGTTGCTATGGAATTCCATTGCTATGACTTTCTCCAGACTATTGATCCACGAAACTGAATAACAATATCAATCTTCATTTATGAACAACCGTTCATTTTACTATGCGGATTGAACGCAGTACTGAAGCTGGCGCATGATCGCCAGTGCTCCCACGCATACACATGTGACTGCTACAGAACCGAACACGCAACGCGGGTTTGATCTCGATTTTCTCGTACACTCGCTCTATACGCGCCTTGTGCCCGAAAGCGTGCGCTGGAACATCGGCGAAAATCTTTACCAGACCTACACAGGCGTGCGCCGCAAAGCTTCGAGCGCGCGCTTGGGCAGCGCCTTTTTGGGCGACATTACGGTCAAGTATCTCGAATGGGGTCGCCCGCAGTTGCCGAAGTTGTTACTCCTGCATGGCTTTGCCGATAGCAAAGACGGTGTGCTGCCGTATGCGCGCGAGCTCTCGCGGCGCTTTCACGTCGTTGCGCCCGACCTGCCCGGTTTCGGCGACAGCGAAAAACCCGCGCGCACGATTTACGATCTCGAACGCTTCGCGAGTTGGCTTACGCGCTTTGCCGACAAAATGCACTTTGACAGGTTTGTGCTTGCGGGGCACTCGTTAGGCGGCGCGATCGCCGCCGAACTCGCGGTTACGATTCCACAACGAGTGCAGCGGTTAATCCTCATTTCTGCGGCGGGGCTGATACCGACTGCCGACGGCGATAATATTTACGAACGCATTCTCGACGGGCGCAACCCGTTTGAAATTTCGTCGTACGACGATTTTCGCGAGTTTTTCAAACTGATTTTTACGAACCCAAACCAAGCGCCGCTGCCGGTAAAAAATTATCTTTTTATGAGGTTTGCGGCAAACCGCACGTGGTACCATAAAATTTTTCTCGATATGATGGGCGACATCTCGAACGAAGACACGATTGAAGCCCGCAAGGCCGAACAGGTGCATAAGTTTGAAAAGATTACCACACCCACGCTTATTGTTTGGGGCCGCCACGACGGTTTTTTTCCCGAATCGATCGGCAGTTGGATGCACCGCACGGTGCGCGATTCGCGCTACGCGCTCATCGACGAGGCCGCACACATGGCACCGATGGAGCAAGCGGATAAATTGGCGAAGCTGACGTTTGCTTTTTTGAATAGCTGAAATTGTTGACACGGCGCTGAGCGATAGCGTATACTATGTGCGATGGATTACTCGAAGATTATTACCATCGAGCCGGGAAAAATGGGCGGCAAACCGTGCATACGCGGGCTAAGAATAACGGTCTACGATATTTTAGATTACCTCGCAGGGGGTATGACACCGCAGCAAATACTGCATGATTTTCCAGACCTTACAGAACAAGATATCAAAGCGACTCTCGCCTTTGCCGCCGACCGTGAACGCCGCCTCTACGTCGCCATTTGAAACTGTTACTCGATAATAATATCTCGCGCGAGCTTGTGACTAAACTCAATGCGGTTTTTCCCCAAGTTGCACACGTATCGCAATTTGCACTCTCAGCGGCGAACGATGTAGTTATTTGGGACTTCGCCAAACAAAACAACTATTGCATCGTATCCAAAGATTCCGATTTTCGCAATAAGAGCTTTTTGCACGGAGCACCGCCCAAAATTATTTGGGTTTCCCCCGGCGAATGCACAACCGAAGGAATTCATTTGTATTTCAAGGTTAACCAGTCAAAGATTCATGATTTTTTGAATGAGCCACTGGCAGCAATTCTCATGATTACGATATTAAAACAATGAAGATTCTCGTCATCAAGAAAGGCGCGTTGGGCGATATGATTGCTGGTACGGGTGCGCTAATAAAGTTGCGTGAAAA
Source organism: Spirochaetota bacterium (assembly GCA_018240245.1). Lineage (GTDB taxonomy): Bacteria > Spirochaetota > Leptospiria > Turneriellales > Turneriellaceae > Turneriella. The sequence continues at coordinate 2,027 of JAFEGD010000028.1, forward strand.
ATACCCGGCGGCGCATATCGTGCTTTTAGGCGATAAACTTTCACAAACCGTCTGCCCGAGCGGTACGATTGCCGACAAAGTTGTAGACATCGATCTTTACCCGCGCGGCGTGAGAGGTTTTTTCAAGCTCTTAAGCTACATGCGCCGCCAAAAATTCGACATCGTCGCCAACTTACGCTGGAAATCCGACCTGACGGCGGTTTTAACAATTTTTTCGGGAGCGCGTATAAAGCTTGGTGGCGGGCGCGGCTTCTATACGAAGTTTTATACCGATTACGACCCCAAACTTTTTGCCGATGAGAATCGGCACGAATATAAGATTCATGTCGATATTTTAAGACCGCTCGGCATTGCGCCCGAAAATATTCGCACCTATATTCATATTAGCGATGCCGATAAAGCGTGGGCGACGAATTTTCTAAAAAAGCATCGCCTGAAAAAAAATAATTTTCTCATGCTGACGCCCCTCGCCAGTAACGTGCAGAAGGCGTGGCCGCCGCAGCGCTTCGTCGCAATCGCACAGCGGTTTCGCCAAAAAAACCGCGCGCCGGTTCTTGTGAGTTATTCGCCCGGAGACGCCGCCCAAGCCGAAGCCATTGTTAGCGCCGCAGCGCACGGCGTTATCGCCACGGGCAAAACGACGATCGGTCAATTAGCCGCGCTCGTCGCAGCGGCGCGCCTTGTGCTCTGTAACAATTCGGGGATTATCCACGTCGCGTACGCCGTGAGCACGCCCGTGCTTTGCCTCAATACCTCGTTGGGCTGGGAGCCTTGCGGCAAACGCGACGCTTCGATCACACGCCTTGCGACGCATTTGCCCGTCGAGCAAAATCGGCACCTGAGTAACGATGAAGTCGAAAAGCTTTTAGCGACTATCAACGTCGACGAGGTCTGGCGGCTTTTAACACAGCGTTGGCAAGCGCTCGCTTAGTTTCGCGTTTTACGAATAGACGCCGCCGCTTGAAGTAAAGGCGGGCAACCTCGGCTGCGCTGATCGACGTAATATCGTAGGCATCGCGCGGAACATTCGCCGCGAGCGCGAATTGCAAATCATCGGTTGAGTATAGGCCCCATGTCGGCAAAATCCATTGCGCGACAAGTGCAATCGTCGGCGTGCCGACTGCCGCAGCAAGGTGGCGTGCCGCAGAGTCGAGCGCAAAAACGACTTCAGCTGCTGCCATTGCGGTTGCCGTTTCTACGAGCGGTCTTTCTGTAAAAAGTATCATGCGCCGCTTAAGCGCCTCGCTTCTTAACGCCGCATAAATTTCTTCGCAAAGATATTTTTCGCCGGGACCGCAGAGTAACACAAAGCGCAGTGTCTTTTGTATACGCGCAATACGCTCGATGAGGAGTACCCAATTTTCTGTAGACCATCTTTTAGTCGCCAGACTCGCACCCGGGTGAATCGCGATATATTTTCCCGTTACGGGTTGCGTAAAATTTTTTGGCAGAGGAAATTTTGTCTGACGCGAAAAATCCGTCGCGCCGACAAGCTCCGCGATACGCAGATAGAATTCGATATAGTCGGTACTCCCTTCTTTTGCCGCTAATTTATAGTTGAGTAGAAACGCCAATTTTTGCTCGGCAAGCCCCGCGCGTATTTTTGCTCTCGATAAAAACGCCCAAACGCAAGCGCGATCGTTACAATCCATCAGAACAACTCGCGAAAAACCAGACACGCGAATGCGATATGCCCACGTGACAAAGAGCGCAATTTTTCGCCACAATTTTACGACGCCACGCGCACGTTTGGCTTCGGCAAACGGCACGCCCCACACCGCATCGATGTCGTCGTTTGTCGCCAGCGCGTCTGTGAAGCGCGCATCGCAGAGCACGACGATTTTTGCTTGAGGGAATGCGCGGCGTAACGCGGCAAATACGGGCGTCTGAACAATCAGATCGCCTAATAGTTTTAACGAGATAATCAAGATTTTTTCGGGCACCAAATCAGAAAATAAATTGCCCTGACGACGCCAATAGATATTCATGCTAAGTGTCTAAATACAATTTTTATACGTCTTATGCCCGATTCAAGGAGTACCATACCGTAAGAATTTCTCCTCGAAACTTGAGAGAATTCGATAGAAATATTTGGCGACCGCTTCAGGCACGCGCTAAGCACAATTTTTTAGAACTCGGTTGTGGTTTAGGTCATATTTTACTTTGTCTCAAAGCTAAAGGCGTCTCTCGCTTTCGCGGCACCGATACCGACAAGAATATTGCAGCGCATCTCTCCGAAGAAATTCGCAGTCATTTTACAGTCGGCGATGCGAATAGATTCTTACGCGGCAAAACGAAGGGCGAAATCTATGATCGTGTTATCATGCTCGATCTTCTCGAACATTTGACTGCGAATGCCGGGTTTTCACTACTGTCCGATTTGCACCGACGCACAGCACAGGATGCCAAGATCTTGATTCGGGTTCCGAACGCCGCAAGCCCATGGGGATTACAAAACCAGTTTGGCGACGTAACGCATATCACGGCATATACTCCTGCAAGCCTCAAGCAAATTGCCATTGCTGCAGACTGGAAAATTGAAAAAATCTATCCTCACCGCGAGGGTTCTGCAATCAAAATCTTTACCGACGCAGTTTTTCACCGCTTCGTTGCGGCAATGGCTTCACGCCCGCCTGAAATCTAGTCGGCTAATTTTTTTACCGTACTGAGTAAGATCGAGAAACGCTAACGAACCCCGGTGCGCAGCAATGTAAGAACCTTTTCTTCGACCCGCTCGGGCGCAATCGCCACCATACAATCGCCAAAGCCCTGCGCCTCGCATTTCGTGCGCTCTGCACTTTCGCGATACATGCACGGCGAGCAGGGAAATTTCGCGGTCAACACTTCAAAAGGAGAACCGCCGGGCACAGGGCCGGTACGATTCGCCGCACTAAAACCAAAGAGGGCCAGAAGCGGCGTGCCCACCGCCACTGCAATATGCATCGGGCTACCATCGGTGACGACAAGCGCCTGCGCACGGGCTACCACCGTGCCGCGTTCACGCGCAGAAATATTACGCCGAGTTAAGCCCACGTTTTTTCTTGCATCTTGCAGACGCACAACGACAGGTTCGAGAGCGCGAATTTCGTCGCCGTAACCGGAAAAAAGTATCTGGTAGCCGCGTTGCGTTAATCTGCGTGCCAGAGCTTCGTAATTTGCAAGCGGCCAGCGGCGCAGCGGAGCATCGAAGCTATTAAAAGGATGCAATACGATAAAAGGTTCGGACGCGCTTAACCTAAATTCTGCGAGTAAGGTTGCACCGGCTTGCTTTTCTTCTTCGGTAAATTGCAGAATGGGCGGTAAAAAGTTTTCGGCAAGGCAGCGGTCGAAATTGTCGATACGAAAGCCCTTTTTTGCGACGTGGTGAATCCCCATTTGTAATAGCCGCAAGGTATTCACCGTTTCATGCGTCTCGGTTTCGTAGGGAAAGCTTGCCGTTTGTAGATACGAATATTTATTCTTGAATGAGAAGCGAAAACGGCCGCCCCACATAAATGCGCTCTTCGTCGGGCGATTCGCCTGTTCGAGAGGAAAAATAAAATCGTATTTCTCCCGCCGTATCGCAAAAGCAAGTGCTACACGCCTTCGCCACGAATACGTGTATTCATACGCAAACACACGAGTAAAACCTTCTTGCGCACCCACAACGCCTGTGACCCATTCGGGAACCGCGAGGTGAATCTCGGCAAGCGGAAAAGCCTTCTTCAAGAAACGCGCAACGCCGGAAACCATCAGCACATCGCCGATGCGCCCGTTGCGAAAAATCAGAATTTTGCGAATCTCTCGCATCGCATCGTTCGCTCTAAATTGGAATCGCTGCGTAAAGCCTGATTAGCACGTTCGTTTACAGCGTGTCTCGCAAAGCCTATATGGTGGAGCCATGGCCGACAAAAAAGAGTATAACTCGTATTTTCGAATTTTGAGTTATGCAAGAAAATATAAAGGGCGATTTTTTCTCGGGCTCTTCATGTCGTTAATGCTATCGGTATTTAACGGTCTGAGTCTCACTTCGCTAAAGCCAATCTTCGACGTTATCGAAACCGGCAGTTCAAAACCTTTCCAAATTCATTTTGACGAA
>JAFEGD010000029.1 GCA_018240245.1 Spirochaetota bacterium
TTACTATGTCGTGCGCACATACCTTGTTCCGAAGCGCGTCGAAGAGCTCGCCGAGATGATTCGACAAGGGCATGTCGGCCCGGCGATTAGTAAGCTCAATAAGCTGATCGAAGAGAACGAGCGCGACCCGTATTTGCATTTTCTTTTAGGCGAGGCGCTTTTGAAGCAGAACGATATGCAAGCGGCGGCGACGGAGTTTCGCCAGGTCATCAAGATTGGCAAATGGGGCGGGCAAGTTAAAGAAGCCTCGGTTCGTTCGCGCTTGGCGAAAATCTACATGCAGAATCGCAACTACGACGAAGCGAAAAAAGAGTATCTCATTCTCACACGGCTCGACGGCGCGAATAACGAAAATTTTTATCAAGTAGGAGTGCTCTTTGAAACAGCGGGTCTCAACGATAAAGCGCTACCGTACTTTAAGCAATCCGCAAAACTGAAGCCGAATCACGCAGATTCATATCTCCATATCGGCACCATTGAATACCAAGTCGGCAATTTAAGCGACGCGAAACTTGCATTGACCGAAGCGGTGAAATTGAATGGCGCGCTACATACCGCACACTATTATTTAGGTATGTGCCTCAAGAATCAGAAAGATTACGACTGGGCGATTAAAGAATTTGAACTCGCGAGCAAAGACGAAAATCTGAAAGGGCGCTCCTTGCTCGCGAAAGGCCTTTGCCTTATGGAGAAAGGCCAGCTACCGACGGCGCAAATCGAACTCGAAAAGGGCTTGCTCACCGCGCCGAAAGGCTCCGATCTCGAACTCAATTTACGCTATGCAATTGCCGCTTGCGCCGAACGCAAGCGTGATTTTCATACTGCCATCGCGAATTGGGAACGCATTCTCGATGTGAACCCGAAGTTTCGCGACGTGCAAGACAAGCTTAAGGCGTACGAAGAATTTAGAACCGACGACACGATTAAAGATTTCATGATCGCGCCTCCGGGTAAGTTCGAGGCGCAGACGCGCGCAATTGTCGAAGCGTTGACCTACAAGATTGTCGACCTCAACGTCGTCGATGACTCCGAGGTGCATATTTTAGCGACAGAAGAAGAGGGCAATCGCCGTAACGCGAAAAAATCAAACCGGCTAATTTATATTTTGCGCACTACCGATATGATTCCCGAGCGCACTGTGCGCCAACTGCACGAAGAGATGCGTACCAAGGGCGCAAACAAGGGAGTCTGTATCAGCACATCCGAATTTTCGAGCCAAGCACAGGCGTTCATTCAATCGCGCCCGATCGAGCTTTACGATCGCAAACAACTCATCGCGCTTTTGCGCGCCATATAATTTGTGGCGTCGACATCGCAACGCTTCGATGATTTTAGCGCTCTATGCGCAGCGATATTGCCAAGCGAACTAGAAGCGTTGCGCGCGTTACCGTGGCAGAAAGCGGCGATACCACTCGATGCGGTGGTGGCGCAGTTTTCGACCGAAACTGGCCTGACGACGCTACAGGGAGCCGTACCGTTCTTAGAAACAGAAAAAATCGCACCACCCGAGGGCGACGACTGGTTACACCTGAAGAACGAAATTTTTACGCAGTTCTTGCTCGCACACAAGGCGCTCTGTCGCGCGTATTTTCATGAGATTCAAGCCCGACATTTGGTGCGCGTCGGCGATTTTAGTCCCGCGCGCTTAACGCATGTCACCACCGAACTTTCGGGTATGGCAGCGGCGAATCTCGCGATCTATATCGCCGCGCAGTGCGCAGAAAATAATCCACGCCCGACGCTCGTCGTCGACGCCGATCCAAAAGGGCAATACGTTTTTCCGTTACTCGATTTCAAAGACGTACCAAAAGTGCTCACAGAACATCTGCAAAAACCGTCGACTTTCAAAGCCGATCTTGCGGCGTGCGTCGCACCGCTACAAAAAAATCTTGCGTATCTAAATTTGCAGGCGTCGAGCTTGCGACCGTTCACAGACGACGAACTATCGAACATCGTCGGTTTTCTCGAAGAAGACTACGAGCATATCGTCGTCTATGCCGGGCGTCACCGCAGTCGCTTTCTGACGCAGAACGCGACGACTAACTATGCGGTTTGCAATGCCGGGTTTCGCGGCGAGTTGGCGGCAATCACGCGCCATGCTAGCGGTATGCATACCGTATTGATAAAAAGCGGTAAATCGCCTTTCGATGCCGCGCTGAACGGCGATTTCGAACGCCGCGCAGCGTTAGATTTTTGGAAACAACCGCACGACGCGCACCATGCGTTGCGCGAGTTTATTTTGACGGCCGATCAAGCGACAAACCTAATTTTTGGCGGCAATGCCGAACGCCGGTCGCTTCTGCACTGCCATGCCGGGCTCGATCTATATTTGCATTATGCTGGTAGCGAGGCAGCCTCTCCCGAGGCGACTCTGCAAAAATTACAAAAAAAGTTGAGCGCCTCTTACCCGCGCGATTCGTTTTTCAGCGCGCGCTCGGCGACGAAGAGTATGGCTGTCTTACCGCAGCGTACGGCGACGGCGCTCGTCGAAACGGGCACCGAGCCACAGCTTGTGAGCCTTATCGGCGCGAACGAGTTACGCGCAGCGGCAATTTTTCCGGCGGGGATTACACCTGCAATCGTTGCCGACGGGGTGCGCTTTTCTTCGTGCGGCGCTGCGGGGCTTGCGCGTTTTCGACAAACTTTTGCACGCGGGGGATTTACCGCATTTGGGCAAGTGCCCCGTTGGCGAATGCGGCATCCGAATGCGCTCGGTGCGGTGATGGAACAGTTACAGATTTAAGCGGTTTCTTTTACGAGAACTGCAAAGCAGATCTCGTAAAAGTACTAGATCGAGTTTGTTGCGTACGAGTAAAATCCCCGCCCAGTTTTTTGACCCAAATGCCCCGCTTCGACTTTTTTTCTGAGCAGCATGCACGGGCGGTATTTCGAATCTTGATAGCTATCGTAGAGCGTCTGCGTCACGGCAAAGACAACGTCGAGACCGATAAAGTCCGCTAACGCTAAAGGCCCCATGGGAAAATTATAACCGAGCTTCATCGACGTGTCGATATCTTCCGCCGACATTAATCCTTCTTGCAGGGCAAAGATTGCTTCATTGATAAGTACGATACCCAAGCGCGAGGTGATGAAGCCCGGCGCGTCTTTGCAAACGACAGAAACTTTATCGAGTTGAGTGGCCATTGCGCGCGCGAGTTCGAGCGCAGATGTTTCGGTCGCCTCGGTTGTGACAATCTCGAGCAGCTTCATGATACGCGGGGGATTAAAAAAATGTAAACCGATAACGCGCCCTTGGCGTTTGGGATTCACCGCCGTCGAGAGTTCGGTAATCGAGAGCGAAGACGTGTTGCTCGCAAAGAGCGAATTGTCGTGTGCGCGTAAATCGAACTCGTTAAAAATTTTTTTCTTGATCTCTATATTTTCTGTGACCGCTTCGAGCATTAAATCGTAGTGAAGCTGCGCTTTGCCGAAACCCGCGAGCACGTTGAGGCGACCTAAAACATCGAGCGCCGCTTTGCCCGCCTGTGCGTCCTTTTCGCTGTCTTTCTTTTGCCACTTCTCAAAATTTTCTAACGCTTGAGTGCGCACTTTTTCGCTCGTATCCATGACATCGACCTGCGCTTCGGGAAAAGCGCGGGCGAAAATATAACCGATGCCTGCGCCCATCGCGCCACCGCCGGCGATTAGAATTTTTTGCAGCGTGTTTGCGCTCATTTGGCAATGAAGATTCGCGTAACAGGGCGACAACGATTGCTTAACCTAAATGGAACGATTTGCGGTGAAATTGCGTGAGTCCTAATTCTTTAATCGCCGATCGGTGCGCCGCCGTGCCGTAGCCCGCATGGCGCTCTAAGCCGTAGCCAGCGAAGCGCTGCGCTGCGTTAGTAATCATTCGATCGCGCGCGACCTTCGCTATAATCGAAGCCGCCGCAACGGGAAAATATTTTTGATCGGCTTTGACCGCAGCGCTGAGGTGCGGCATTGCCCTGGCCATACCCACTTGCGGGAAGCCCGGTATGTGTTTGCCGTCGAACAAAACATAAATTTGCGCGGGATTGATTTTTGTGGCGGCGAGCAGACGCTGAGTCGCTTTATAAATCGCTCGTTCGACGGCGCGACTGATATTGTGTTTGTCGATATAGCGCACGGCACTGTGCGCGATGGCATTGGGCAAAGCGGCGGTAATGAGCGGTGCGAGAGCGCGGCGTTTTTTTTCGCTGATGAGTTTCGAGTCTGCTACATCTTCGAACCAGGGTTCGCGGCAAAGAGCGCTCCACCTCTCGTGGTTAAGCAAAACGGCACCGACGGTGACTGGCCCGAAGAGCGCACCGCGCCCGACTTCATCGACGCCAATAACGGCAGGGTACGAGCGCCCGGCGTATGTAAGTGCAGATTCGAGCAAAGCATGCGTCGGCATGCTTTATGAATAGTTAAGCCGGAGTTGCAGCGTCGGCGGCAGGCGCTGCTACCGGGGCTGGAGCGGGTTTAGACGCCTTATACGCCTGCGCTTTGGCGAAGAGCGGGTCTTTCACTGGCTTGCGTACGATTTCTTTGAGACGGCTATCTTTGCCCGACTTATCGCGCAAATAATAGAGTTTTGAGCGGCGTACTTTGCTCGAGCGAATCTTTTCGACGCGCGCAACGGTGGGTGCGTAGAGCGGAAAAATACGCTCGACACCGACGTCGAAGCTGACGCGGCGCACGGTAAAGGTCTTGCCCGAACCTTGGTTTTGAATCGCAATCACGATGCCTTCGTAGACCTGAATACGCTCTTTCTGGCCTTCTTTGATCTTATAGTGTACTTTGACAGTATCGCCTACGGAAAAGTCTACCGGTTTCGAGACTACGTCGTAGTGCAGTTTTTCGAGAATCTGGTTTAACATCAGCCCAAATGTCGTTTCGAGACATCGCGTCAACGGATTGAACAATCGGAAATATGGTTTACGTCGAAACGGCTTTGTTCTTTTGTTAACCATGTTTGAACGATTAGGGCGCGGTTTTTCGATGCCTTGGAATACTTTCTCTTATATGACAGAAAAGCGGCTTTGGGGGCATACGGTGTTTCCGCTGGTTTTGACCGCCGCAATCGTCGTGGCGCTCGGTTTCGTATTTTGGTTCTTTGTGCTGAGCTATGTCGATAATGCGATCAAGATCGACGCTAACGCATGGCCGTGGTTTATCAAATGGTTCATTTCGCTTTTTCAATTTATCGTCAAAATCGTCATTGTCTATTTTCTCTTTAGCGTGCTCTTAAACATTTACATTGGGCTCTTTGCCGTCGTCGTCGTGCCGTTTCTGACGCCGGTCGTCGATCGCATTTTGCAAAGCGAAGGATTCACTACGTTGCAAATTAAAAATTCCGAATTATTCGGATATATTGTTGCGACAATCTGGCACATGCTTAAACGTCTGCTTTGGCAGATTTTTATTTCTCTGCTGTTGCTTTTTACAGGGCCCTTTCAACCCGTGCTTAACTTCTTCTTCGGCAGTTATTTTATCGGGCGCTCGTATTTTGAAATTGTGTTCGATCTCTTAGGTCGCCCGAAAGAGTTCAATCGCATGGCGCAGAACGTTCGCTCCGAGGCGACCGGGCTCGGCATCTTTTCGTCTGTGATTGTCTTTATTCCTTTTATAGGCGCGCTGCTCGCACCGATTCTTTCGACGGTGGCCGCGACTCGCCTCTTTGCCGAACGCGCACGCGCAAAACCCGGTGCTTAAATCGGCGCGCAATCGATTTGCGGGCGCGTTAATCTGCCTCTGCGGATTCGTGCTGCCGCTCGACGCGAAAATATTTTTACTACTCGACGAACGCCTCAAGAAGAGTGCGATCGAACAAGTCATTTATAAATTTGTGCCGTTAACGAATGCGAGCGAAGTCGAACTACAATACGTGGTGGATTTCATGCGCGGCGACACGGCGGCGACGCAGGCGGCGAAATTTTCAAAAAACGATCGCATTTTTTATATCGGTCAAGACAAGTGGCCCGAAGATAGCGCGGTAAAGTCGCTTACTGCGAGCCAAGTGTGGGGTGCCCTGAGTCAGAAGATCGTTTTTATTCTCGCCGCTGCGGGCGGCGGAGCGTTCAAAGCTCCGCCCGGTATTTACGAGCACCGCGATCTGTGGCGCAAATACGCCGAGGCGACGAAAACCGTCTATTCGGGTTTTTTCAATACGCATTATCTCGATGCGACACCCAAAGATCTCAAGGGTGCATGGCCCGCGTATACCTGCGTTCACGAAAGCGGGCGCGAACTTTCGCCGACGCGCCACTCGCCGCTCAAAATAGCCCGAAATCAGTTTCATCTGCTTTTTCAAGACCGCCGCCAACTCGCGCTCTTGGGCGCGCTCGTCTGTATCAATTCGCCGCGCGCCGACACAATCTTTGAAGTGCAGACGGCGGCGACCGATGTCGCGATGACGGTACTACCGACAAAATTCTCCGCTTGGAACGAAGCGCAGCCGCTTGCGGTGACCATCAACACGAATCGCCAGATTACAAGCCCGATGACTCTGCAAATTATCCCCGAAAGCAACGCGACACAGACAGAATTTTTTTATCAGGGCGATCGCATCGTTTGTACCGCGAATCGGTGTACGAAAAAGAACGCGCGCTTTCTCTTGCCGCTTTTCAGCGATCATGAATTCCATCTCGAGCTTGCCGTGCGCGCGGCGGGTGATAGCTATTTTCGCGGGCAACTTCGATTATTGTCGGGCGAAATCGAGGTTGCGCGCGCGCCCATGCGCGTGACGCCGCATAGTTGGGTCGCCGAGACGCTCTTTGCATTACGCCACCCCTCAGAATACCAGCGTGCGTTCTTAATAATCTTCGCTCTGACAGTCGGCGGATTGATTTTTGTGCTGTCGATTTTTATCTATCTGCGCGGCCTTATTCGGCGCGCGCATGAACGGCGGCGTTTGCGCGTGCCGACGCAGTCGAGTGCAAGCTGCGCGATACACGACGGCGACCGTTTACTCATTACCGCGACGAAGAACCCCTTTGGCTGCGTACTCAGCGAATTTGGCGGCATCGTCACGATCGCGCTGAAAGACGACATAATCGAACTTGCGCAAGCGGGTAAAGTGCATTGCGCACCGGCAAACAATTTTAGCTGGCAATTGCCCGACGGCTACCTTGTGTCGCTACAGCCGGGTTCGCGTTTAGAAGTGTGTCGCTTGAGTCTCAGCGAAAAGGGTTCGTGAGCGACATTTCAGAGATGCGCATAAACTCGATACTGTCGCTTTGGCGCTGAGCAAATTGATGTAAACAGCGAAAAGCCGTTTCGTCGGCGGCGTCGACCGCCATGATGCGCGCGGCATTTTCGCCTTTCAAAGAAAGAAAGTTCGACAGAGCTGGACAAAAGTTATTTTTTGCCATATAGGCTCTGAACGTGCGAAAATTCATGATACGCCCGGTTTGGTAAAAAGAAGAATCGTCGTGGCGGTCGGCGTCGAGTAAAATCAGCTCGCGCTCCTTGTTGTGGTCGCGGAGCGCCGCGAAAAGCGCGCGCAGCGCGGGAACATTTTTACAAAAACGCGAACAGTAGAGCGGGCTGACACCGTGCAGTTGATCTTCGTCGCCGAGAGCGCCCAAATATGCGGCAAGCCGTTCGCTATCGAGCGCATCGGCGATGTTGAGTAAATTGCCGTCGGCGATTTCAATATTATCGTCTTCGAGCGGTATCGAGAGCCATGTCTCGTCGCCGTACGCCGATAGCTGCTGCATCAGCTCGTGCGTGTCGCTACGCCCAAATGTGATGCCGAAAGTCAGAGGGATTCCCAAAGTGCGCCATTTTACGAGATCTTTGCTCGCGCGGACGTTCTGCACATAGATCGCAATCTGCTTGCCGTCGACGGGGTTGCGCGGCCAGAGGTCGAGCGCCCCGCGCACATAGAGTTTGAAATAAACGGTCTGGTTACCGTAGCGCGTTTGGTAAAGATACATGCCGTTTTTCGGCCGCAGCTTATAGCTTTCTTTTTTTATCGTAAAAAAATTCTTGAGCAGAATATCTAAGAGCTTTTGCCGCTGCGCAACGCCGAAGTTACCGTTGCAGGCTATCGACGCAAGCGGATTACCTTTCTTGCGTACCATAATGGTTTCGCAGAGCCCTTCGCTCCATAAACTTTCGATTTGCTTCGCGGTGTCTTGCATCGCTTCGGGCAGATTCGACTTGGCAAAGATTCGATCGCCGAAACTATACGCGGCAAGCGCAGTAAAGATGATAATCCTACCGAATTTCATTGGGTAATATAAAATTTTCGTCATAGTTTGTGGGCTGTGGTTTGGCGGGAGTTTCTGCTTTCATCAACGTTTCGGGCGCGAGTACAGGTAAGTTTCCGGGAATGTGCAGAAAATAAAAATTCTGCAAACGTGCGAGACTGTCTTGTTTCGCGTTCGTCGATTTGCCATCGCCCGAGCGTGCGCCGTCGAGAACGAGAGAATAGAATGCGTTGTCGCAGGCCGTGCGATACTTTGCATATTCGTTAGCGGGAATTACGCAAGACACAACGACTGGCCCCGTATCGGCGACGACAATCGCCGTCTCTTCGCGATAGCGATGGCCGCGTGCGCGAATTTCCCAAATCGATAGGTGTAAATTTTCGCGATAGCGCGAGTCGCGTTCTTCGACGAGACGCACGAAAGAATAATCGCTCGCGAGCCGTGCGGCTTTCTGATTGACAATCTGCGGAATCGTCAACTGGTCTTTAGCGGAAAAACTACGCACTTCGATGCGCGCGGGCGCTTTGCGAAACTGCACGATTACGCCGTTGCGCTTGACCGATTCGGTGACGCGCCATGTTTCGGGTACGTCGAGCGTAAACGACGATTCGCCCGCTTTCGATTCCCATTGGTATTGAATCGCATACAACGGCAGAGCGGCGGCGGTTAAAATCAAGGCTATGCGCATAAGAGGCCGCATCTCTTCAATCATCGGCCACCGGCGACGGATTAGATAGGTAAAAAATCATCGGACAAGTAAGATTTCGATGCGCTGATTCTTAGCCGCGTGTACGCCGCGCGTGTTATAGATCGGCGTCGCATCGCCGAACCCTTGGTACGCTACGCGCTCTTTTGCGATGCCTTGCTCGATGAAATATTCTGCAATACGCCGCGCCGCGAGCTCGGTAAGCTTCAGATTGCGTTCGATGCCGGCACCGCTCGCAGCATGCGCTTCGATTTTGAGTTTATAGCGCGGATAACGTTCGATCGTACGGTATACGTGATCTAGGCGATCGTTTATCGGGTCGCTCAAGTCGGCGTTCGGAATGCGAATACGAAAACCGTTGCCTTCGGCGAGCGCCAACACCCCCGTTTCAAAACGGCGCGGTTTTGTCGTCGCGGTGTTGCCATAAACATCGGTTGCTGTGAGCGTATATTCGTATTGCGTCAGCGATTCGACGATGAGGCCGCTCTCGCTCTTGCCGTCCCAATAGATCGTTTGCGGTAAATCGCCTTTACCCGCAAAGCGACGCACGACGAACGATTGGTTTGCGACTTTCGCGTTCGGTAAAATTTCGGCAATGGTTAGTTCGTATGCCGCGAGCGCCGACAAGTCTTGCGCGCTTAAGCGAAACGCCTGCTCTTCGTTCTCGCCGTCGCCGTCGGGAGTAAACTGGCGCACGTCGAGATCGGCGGAAACTTCAAGCTCGGGCGGCGACGTATCGAGCACAAGCTTAATCGGCGCCGAACTGGGAGAGTTTCCATTTTCATAGCGCGCGCTAAAAACCGCGCAGTAAACGCCGTCGGGCGCGCGCGCGCTCGTCGCGATACCGCCGTGCCACGCATACGTTTGCTCCTTTTGCGCCTTCGCGTTTTTTACGGGCAGAATATTCGGCTGCAAAACTGCGATACGAAACAGCGGTTCGTCTTTCGTTGCCGTGCAGCTCTTGTAGATACGAATCTCACCTTCGCTATAGCCGTCGCCGTACGTTGCGACGGGGGTGAACACCGCTTCGGGCATCGATTTATTTAATGGATTAAATCCGGGGGTGGCGGATTTCAAGAAGACGTCGTCGTGTCGCCGCGAGATGTAAAAATTTCCGCTGAGCGCGACGGTGCGATTGCCCGCCGCGTCGCTGCCGGTGAGTCGATAGCGGTACACACCCTCTTCGGTGTCGTCGCCGTTATCTTTCTTGCCGTCGAAATCGAGCCGTGTCGGCGCATTTTGTGGCCAACGAAAAGTACGCACGGTTTGCCCGTGCGCGTCGATAATCGAGCCCTCGTATGTATCGGTCGCCGAAGTGTCTTGTGTAATCGGCAAAAAATCGCGGTTGCCGTCGCCGTTGGGCGAAATGAGTTCGTCGCCGAGTTCGACGGCGGCGACCGGCGGTTTCGTATCGATAATAATCTCGCCGGTCGAATGTTTGCTTTCGTTATTTTTTTCGTCGATTGCCCAAAACTCCCAAACGTATGCGCCGTCGGGCATGACTTTTTCTTCGGCTTCTTCTTCAAAGACGGCATCTTTGACGGGCTTCTTTTTTTCTGTCATGGTACGGCCGTTCCATGCGAAATGCGACGGTACGTCGGAGCGCGCGCGCGGAGCGATAAAGCTCGAAAAAAATAATTTCCACGAAAAATCTTTTTCGCGCAGCCGTTCATCCGCCTTTTGGCGAAAAACAAGATTACCCTTCGTGTCGCGAATCTGTAGCTCGTAATAGACAATCGGGCTCGTGTCGCTCACCTTGGCGGTAAAACCGATTGTGTCGCGCACGCCGTCGTTATTGGGCGAAAAATACTTGCCTTCGCTTGCGAACGCGACTTCGGGCGGTTCGGTGTCGCCCCCACCCAGGCGCGCGCCCGCGCTAAAACTGTGTACCGCGTTGCGGGCATCGTTGGCGAGCGCGAGATTATAAAAGAAAAAAGCGTCGCCGAATGCAAACGGTATTTGCGCGCCGACGCCTAAGGACACACCGTTATTGTTGGTGGTGTAGTTGGACGCGCTGTAGCCCGCCGAAACGAGAAGATAGCGGTATTGCGTTTGCAAGCCGACCGAAAAAGGTATGCGGTCGAATTGCCCCATGCCGTACGTCGATGTCAAGAGCGCGATATTCAACGTGCCGCTCTGGTAGATTCCCGACAGCACGCCGACGTGCGCCGACGGGCTCGCCAAGAGATTCGAGTCGCCGATCGGAATCGCCAAGTTCTGCGTGCGAAAAAATACCGACGGCGAGTAGAAGCCGAAACCGTCCCCGCCAGAAAATGCCGTGTGCCATTTGCTATCGAAGAGTAGCGACGGGTCAACGCCAAAGCCGAACGCCTGCGCCGAACCGTTACTCGTATAGCGCGGCGTGACGCTGAGCCCCGTTGCCACCCGGCGCGATAAAAAACTACCGTAGCCAAATTGCAGCGCGGCCGATTTGTCGTCGGCGGCTAAGTAACTTGCCGCCATGGTTATTCCGCCGAAGGGGCTATAGAGCGCCCCTGCGAGAGAAAACGCCGTAATGTCTGAAGAGAGCGCGCCACTCGCAAAAAAAGCGTCTTGTGTGCCATAACCCAAAAACGCCGGGTTCACGACCGCTGCGGCTTGCACGGGCATTGTGTGCGCCTGTTGCCCGCCGATTGCGGCATTGTAAGGCGAGAGCGGCGTCGTGAGGTAGTCTTTCGTATTCGCGGCCCGAAGTACATGACCGCTACAAACAAGCAGCAGCGGTAGGATTGCTCTACGTACGACTATTTTTGTTCGCATGCGTTAAAACGCTCGACAAACGTGTGCGCGAGCGGCATATCGAACGCCGAGTCGGCGAGCGCTCTAATATCTGCTACCAACTCTTTACACGCGGCGAATTGTTTTACGAAAAATGCACGCGCCTCTTTCGCCCCGTAAGGTACCGGATGCGGGGTCGTGTCGGGTTCGATGCGAATAAATTGGTCGACGACGGTAAACGTGCTTGCGGCATTTTTTGCGCAGAACTCGTATAAAGAAGCTTTGCCGCCAATTACCCGTCGTAACGGCAAGAGGCCGCTGGCGCCGGTGAGCATCACAGCGTTGGGCGCGATGTTGTGCGTTTCGTATACGTCTGCGCCGACGGTGAAAGTCTTAACTTGATCCATCGCAATTGTTTCTTCGGTAGAAAAACGCCCGCGCTTGAGCGGCAACGACGGCCGCGCCTCTTTCGGCGTAATACCGCACGCCACGTAATCAATCCGCCCCGGGATTTCTTTGCCGTCTTTGAGTTGCACAGCCCCGTTTTGAAAAGAACATTGCGTTGCGACAAGCGCGCTCGCCGCCGCGATCATGAAACGAATTTGCATAACAACGCGGACAGACAGCGAACGCCTGCCGTCGAGCAAAAAGCGATATGCGATTGCAGGCATGTGCGGGCGCTAAAATCCGCACCATGAGTATCTCTCGTTTCAGTTTTCCGACGCCGATTGTGTTTGGCGTCGGCGCGCGCAAGCAAGTCGCCGACCATTTCAAAGCGCAAGGATTTTCTTCGGTCATGATAGTAACCGACGCGATGTTGAGTACGCTCCCTTTTTTCACGAACTATGTCGTCGAACTCAAAGCGACTGGCCTCACGCTCGATATTTTTAACGGCGTCAAAGGCAACCCGGTTAAGTCGCAGGTCACAGCAGGTGTTGCGGCGTTTAAGAAGAGTGGAGCATCTTCGATCTTAGGCATCGGCGGCGGGGCGGCCTTAGATGTCGCGAAAGCGATTGCGCTCATGGTGAATCACCCCGGCGATATTTTCGACTATGAAGACGAAAAGCCGGGCGCGCTGCCGATCGATAAAGAAATTCCGTATTGGGTCGCGATACCGACGACTGCCGGCACCGGCTCTGAAGTTGGGCGCAGCACGGTGGTCGCCGACGAGACGACGCATGTGAAGAAAGTTATGTTCTCGCCGCGCCTCATGGCACGCGCGGTCTTTGCCGACCCCGAACTTACGCAAGCGATGCCGCCTGCGGTCACCGCCGCGACCGGTCTCGATGCGATCACGCATCTTATCGAAGCATTTTTGGCGAAGGGCTATCATCCCATGGCCGACGGCATTGCGCTCGAAGGTCTGCATCTTGCGGCAAAGTCTCTGCCCGCAGCGTTTGCGAACGGCAACGATCTCAATGCGCGCGGCGATATGCTGATGGCGTCGATGATGGGCGCGGTTGCATTTCAAAAAGGCTTGGGCGTCGTACACTCGTGCGCGCACGCCCTCTCGGCGGTCGTCGATATGCACCACGGCCTCGCGAACGGCATCATGCTCGATCACGCGCTCGCGTTCAACTTCAAAGCGGTGCCCAATCGTTTTGAGCGCTTGGCGCATGCGGTGGAGTTAAAATCGGGTGCGGATTTTTTACCGTGGGTGAAAAATCTGAAGCAGCAATTGAGAATTCCGGCGACGCTGAAAGGTGCGGGTGTGGCACCCGACAAGCTCGAACCCTTGTTCAAAGTCGCGCTTGCCGACGGTTGCCATCTCTCGAACCCGGTGAGCGTGAGTGAGCAAGATTTTAGGGAGATATTTTCTGCGCAGTGGTAGGCGATAGGCCTGAACACATTTTTTCGAAAATATAATCGTCCAAGAAAAGTAACCCACCCGGGGCGTAGATGCAATACGCGAGAACCGGTACGGACATCAATGAAACTATACCCAGAAAAAATAATTGGAATGCGAAAAAATATAGTAATCTTGTTTTTTTGTAGTAAATGAATAGAGGACTTCCGAGTTGCATTATAATGGTCGAAATATTCATCGCATAACCTACTATCGATAGCGAAAGAAAACTGTTTCCCACTGCCCAATCGCGCAATACGCTACCCGACGGATAGCGCATAAGATTGTGCATGTGATTAACTACAGGCCAACCCTGGTATAGCTTTTCTATGCCGGCAAAAAAGAAGATAAGTATTATCTGAAATAGTATTAGTCTTCTGCCAAATAAGGAACCTTGAGCAGGCAACGGACGATGAAGAAATTTTGGCAAAGACAATACTTCGTTACCGCCGCCACTCACTGCCATTTCGATCAGAATAGCCCACATCGAACCGAGAAACAGGGTCTGAACATTGAGCGCGTTGATGCTCGCAAAAAAATATGTTCCCAATGCAGTACCCAGAGCTGAAATTCGCGGCCATTGGCCGAGAGCCCCCAACAGAATGAAAATCAGAGTGATTGCTGCAAAAATTTTTAATACGTACTGAGGCGTCTGCAATGACATTTCAAATATAATTTTTTCCCACTCGATGCTGCGAACTGCATTAACACCGTAATTTTCTTCAAAATGGACAAACGTTGGTAAGAAGTGTATGAGTATTCCCAAATAAAAAAATATCCGAAACGTTGCTAACGGGTACGGGTTACATTTCCCTTCAAAATAATTAAAAAAACGCTCACTGATGCTCATGTTTCTGCTCCGGTATAAGTTTGCCGGCTTCGCAGCGATAGCGCTCGATCGAAACAGGTTCTAATCCATGATCGGTCAGCGTGTTTCGCTTTTCAAAAACAGCCTGCTGTGCCGTTGGGTATCGCCTGCATAGTTGTTGAATATAGTCGCCGACAAAAATTGCATTTACGCTTACCCGCGCTCGCTTGTAGAGTAGCGAATCGTTGGGCACAAGGTCGGCGATATGATGTATTTTTTCGCTGCCGTGGGGTTTGTAATACCAAATGGTTTGTTCAGGCCTAATATTGTTGAACATCACCCACCCATAGGTAAGGTGCGGCAATATGCGGACAACCACTCGCTTGAAAGGTAGTATACCCGGTAAGACAGTGTGGTCCAGAGCGCCCAGAAGAACGCTAATTATCCATATAAGAATAAAAGACCGTTTTATTGTCAACGGATTCATTGATAGCACCGTAACTGCTCCGTGACGGCATTGAAAAGCTTTTTCTTTGTGCGTTCGCTTTTTGGGGAGGTGACTAGGTGAAGGGTGCGCGAATAACTATTTACGGGATGTTTATCCCGTTCGGTCGGCTTTATATGCGTTCGTTACTTAAATTCAGTGTAATAACTATTACGATTTTCACCTTTTTGCTCTGTACCCGCCAAGCGCGTTCATGCGGCAAAGAGGTTTCAGGTATGGCCTGCATCCCCGCCGGCGAATTTGTGCGCGGGTCGAATAACTATGACGCCGACGAAAAGCCCGAAGAGAAAGTCTATATCAGCGATTTTTATATGGATGTTCACGAGGTGACGAATAAAGAATTCAACGAGTGCCTTGCGGCGGGTAAGTGCCGCGATTGCCTCAAGACCGGCAAGTGCGACTATGTCGGCGCGCGCTATGGCAAACGCTACAAGGCCGACAACCAGCCGGTGAGCGGCGTCAGTTGGTTTTCTTCAAAAGAATATTGCGAGTTTCGCGGTAAGCGATTGCCGACCGAAGCCGAATGGGAAAAAGCCGCGCGCGGCCCCAACGGTAACATCTATGCGTGGGGCAACGAACCCGCGACGTGCGAGCGCGCGATTATCCAAATCGGCGAGGGTAACAAAGGCATCAAGGGCTGTTTTCCAAAACGTCTCGAACCGCCGTGGCACATGCACACTGCACCGGTGATGTCGCGCGCGCCGGGCGTCTACGGTCTCTACGATATGGCGGGCAACGTTCACGAGTGGGTGCAAGATTGGTATACGAAAAGCTACGCTGCGTGCGGCGACAAGTGTCGCGGTAAAGACCCGAAAGGGCCGTGCGACGGTGCAGATGTCTGCCCGGGCTATAAACGGCGCAGTGTACGCGGCGGCTCATGGTGGTGGACGGCAAATTATGCGCGCGGCTCGAAGCGGCGTGCGAATGTGCCGGGCAATATGCCAATGGCAGATTACCACCACTTCGGATTTCGTTGCGCACAGAGCCCATAACCGATTGACGCGGCATTAAGCGCCGCAAAAATGCCCGACGACAATATGAATTTTTATGCAGCAAAGGCCTAGTTTTCCCCCACCCAAAAAACCCCCCGGTTCAGGTGGTGGCGGGGGCGGCGGCCGCTTCAATCGCTTTTCAAAAATAAGACGCCCCACTCGCGAACACCGCATCAATGAAGATATCACCGAAGGGCAAGTACGCATCATCGGCGAGAAAGGTGCCGAGGTACTTTCGACGCGCGATGCGTTAGCGCGTGCGCGCTCGCAAGGCGTCGATCTCGTCGAGATCACGAAAGGGCAAGACGTGCCCGTCGTTCGCCTCGTCGACTACGGTAAATTCAAATTTGAAAAAGCCAAGAAAGAAAAAGAAGCGAAGAAAAAACAAAAAGTCATCCAAATTAAAGAAATCAAGATGGGGCCGAAAATCGACACCGGCGACTTCGACCGTAAATGCAAAGAAGCGATCAACTTTTTACACGAAGGCGACAACGTCAAAGTGACGATGAAATTTCGCGGCCGCGAGATGCAGCATACGGCGCTCGGCGTCGAACGCCTCACCGAGTTTTATACCAAAGTCGCCGAAGCGGCGCACCTCGATAAAAAGCCAAACCTCGAAGGCCGCCTCATGAGCATGACGCTGCGCAGCAAGGGTGCAAAACCCAAGGCCGCCGCGCCCGTTGCAACCGCGACGCCAGCCTAAGGGTAAAGATTAGCTTTAGCTAATCTTTACCCAGATCTAATAGTTCGGCGTCGGTAAAACCGGCGCGTTTGCGTGCGGCAATATTCAATGCCTTCTTGCCGAATCGAGTGCCTGGAATCGCCGCGCGCACGTCGTCGCGAAAATGTTCGGTACCGACGCCCTCTGCTGCGCACGCATAGCGATACCATTTATCGCCCAATGCGACGTGCGTGATTTCGTCTTCATAGATTATTTTGAGCGCGGTGGTAATCTTTTGTGCAAACGCATCGTCGAATTGCGCAATTTTACGCTGCAGCTCTTCGTGCGCGTCGAGACCGTTTGCTTCGAGGTGACGATGCGTCGCCGCCATGCGTAAGCGCAGCGACGTTGCCGAACGCGCCATCGCGTCGTGAATGCCCGTGTGTACGGGCAAGCTGCCATAATCGGCGCCCAGCTCTTGCAAAAGCGCGCGCAGCATCGCGAAATGCCGCGCCTCGTCGCACGCTACCTTGAACCAATCGCGGTAATAGTGCGGCGGTAAACGACGAAAGCGGTACGCCGAATCGAGCGCAAGATCGATCGCCGAATATTCGATGTGTGCGAGCGCGTGCAGAAAAATAACGCGGCCTTCGCGCGTGTCTAAATTGCGGCGTCGCGGTACCGCCGAGCCATGCACGATCTGGCAAATTTGCGCATACATAGGATTACCCACGGCGGCGACGGCGGCTTCGTGGTCGAAAATTATTGCAGAACCGTTTATGAGAGCCGCATCGAGTTCGGCGACAGCGGCGAGCTTACGCGGTACATCCGCATCGCAGCGAATGGTATAGAGACTCGAAAAAAAATCCATAGACTTGTTGCCGTGATTATTTTGCGCAGAGTGTCCGTAAATCGTTATGAGTACCGCAAAAAAAGCCATTCGCTTGTGCATCACGGGCAGCGAGGTGATGAACGGTTTTGTGCTCGATCGCAATACGCAGTTTTTCGCTTCGGAGCTTTATGCGTTGGGGTACGAGCTCAAAGAAAGTCGGATAATCCACGACGACCCGCAGCAAATTCTTGCGGCATGGCGCGAATTTAGCGCAAGCGGCGATATTATTGTGAACTCGGGCGGCTTGGGGCCGACGAGCGACGATCTCACCGTCGATCTCTTGTGCGAATGGCTCGGCGACACGGCGATCTACGATGCGCACGCCGAAAAGCGCACGCGATTTTTTTTCGAGCGCCGAGCGCGTTTGCAGAAAGTATCGGTGGCGATCGACGTTGCGTTGCGGCAAGCGCGCATACCTTCGCGCGCGCACGCGATCAAAAATAGCGTAGGTCTCGCGCCGGGTATCTTCATGCCCGAAGCGAATTTTTTTGCGCTGCCGGGTTTTCCCGACGAGATTCGCGGCATGTGGCCCGAGACCTTGTCGCTTATCGAAGCGTTGGGCCTCAAGCGCGCGCAGACAAAAATTTTGCCCGTGTGGGGCGTCGGCGAAAGCCAGCTTTTTAGCGGCATGCCCGAACTAAAAAAAGTAACGGTGGGCGTTCACGCATTGCCGTGGGGCTGCCGCTTGTTTTTGCGCGGCGCCGCCGACGACACCGAAGCAACGGCAGAAGTCGCAGCGCTCAGCGAAGTATTCACGAGTGCGTTTCCGCAACAAATTATTGAGAGCCCCTTGCAGGCTATTATCGCAATCCTCAAAACGCAGGCGAAGAAATTGGCGCTCGCCGAAAGTTGCACGGGGGGGCTTGCCGCAAAACAAGTCACCGATCTTGCCGGGGTCTCGGCGGTCTTTCAAGGCGCGGCGGTGACGTACGCGAATAGTGCGAAAGCAGCGTTGGCCGATGTGGATGCAGAAATTATCGCCGCGCATGGCGCGGTGAGTTTCGAGTGCGCGCGTGCAATGGCCGAGGGCGTAGCGACACGCCTCGACGCCGACTATGCGCTGTCGTTTACCGGCATCGCAGGCCCCGACGGCGGCACGCGCGAAAAACCGGTGGGCACGGTCTTTATCGGCATCTGCGATCGCACCAAAAGCGCGACGCGCGTCGCGCGCTTTTCGTTTCCCTTCGGGCGCGAGCGTTTTCGTAACGCGGTCGTCGCGGCGGGGTTTCTCGCGCTTTGGCAAATGCTCGAAGGTACAGCGGGTAATCCGCCGTGGCCGCTCAAAGAGTTTAGCGGCGTCTGATATCAAAGACAAAGATCATTGTTCTGCCGCATATGTCGCGAGAGCAAGCGAACTTAAACTGACGATGTCAACGAATTCCCAACCACGCATTCACGCGCTCGACGACGAGCGGCGGAATCTCGTGCTGCCCCGCGAAGGCGACGAGTTCGCCTTTGCCACCGTTTGCGGTGAGGATTTCATGCAGACGCTCTGCCGCTGCAAACGGTAGAACAGGGTCTTGGCGCCCGTGCGATTGGCAAAATTGTAGCGTCTTATTTTTTTCGGCAAATTTTTGCCGCGCCATCGTTTCCCAGCCGGTACGGTTGACGAGCGTGCCCGACAGTATCAATAGCCCGGCGAAATATTCTTCATGGTAGAGCGCAATCTCGGTGGCAAGCATCGCGCCTTGCGAAAACCCGCCGATCACGGTCGTTGCCGGGTTGCACTCTAAACGCTCCATCGTGTGTATTAAAGTGTCGCGCGCTTCGGCCATGCCTGGGGGCAACGTTTTCGAGAGATCGCGCAAGCCGCCTTCGCCCCGCAATTTTTCGATCTCAGACCAGTCGATCGGAAACCACGCGCGGCCTTGATACCCGGCACCCATACCGAGATCGATCGGCAAGATGCCGTCGGGAAAAAGAAAGCGTGTGCCGGGGGGAAAGCGTAAGTGCTGCGAGAGGCCCGCGAGGTCGAACGCATTGGCGCCATAGCCGTGCATGCAGAAGAAGGTGAGTGGGAATGTCGAAGCGTGGTCGCTGAGCGCAGTCGAAGCGCCGAGTATCTCGACGATCTTCATGCCGTCGACGAAGCGATCGATGTGATTCAGATATTGCATTACGGCAATATAGCATTTTTTGCAAGCGGGTAAAGTGATTAGGCGTATTGAGCTTGGGTAGCACGGCTGGTTCGGCTTTGCTGCTGTTTTCTGGCATTTTACTCGTCACCAATAAAGGTAATGCGCTCAAGATCACTAATCTCGCGATTATTGTTTCTTTAGTACTTACGGCAGCATCTGTTATTTACGGCGTAGCGGCAGGCTTCCAGACAATTGGTACCGTCATCACGACGATTATCGTCAGCCTCGTTTATCCGGCGCTTATCTATTTCTTATTGCTGAAGAATTCTGCTGTAAAAAGTTTTTACGGTTCGAACTAATTGCATTACGCCATCACACACCCGTTGGGTGTGTGATGGCGATTTTCTTCATCAAGCGCACATACAGCGTCTTCTGCATGCGTGCGACAACCGCGCCTTGTTCGTCTTTGACTTCGCAAGTATAAATTCTGTCGAGCTTGCGCACCCGCGCTAACTCTGCTTTAAGCGCAGCAATTTCCGATGCGGGAATATGAAAGTGTGCGGTGACCGTGCCGGTGCCGGGTTTGATAAACTCGATCGCGGCGGCTTTGTCCCAGACGATGTAGTCTTCGCCTAAATTGTGCATCAAGAGAAACATAAAGAACGGGTCGCACATCGAATAGAGCGAACCGCCGAAGTGTGTGCCGACATAGTT
The DNA here is from genome assembly GCA_018240245.1 of Spirochaetota bacterium. Classification (GTDB taxonomy): domain Bacteria; phylum Spirochaetota; class Leptospiria; order Turneriellales; family Turneriellaceae; genus Turneriella. Next base: position 20,101 of record JAFEGD010000029.1, read on the forward strand.
CGTATTCGTTTCGACGAGCGCCATCGACGATTCGACCGTGTATTGATCGATCGAGCGCACGCGCACATTGGCCCCGACATAAGGCGCGAACTCGTCGAACGCCTTGTCGAAGCCCAACTCGCTCGATAGTTTTTTCCAGCGCGGAAAAACTTCTTGTTCGATTTTACGTGGCAACTTGTCTCCTACAGTAAAGTCAGCGATTGCAGAATTTTGCCGACATTTGCCGCTTCTTCGGCCTCGGGTTCGCCTTTGCAGTTATAGAGCGCGAGTACGAAAATAGCCCCGCGTTCGGCCATGAGCGCGAGATAGAAATGTCCATCCGCGCGATATTCGCACGCGCCCATTTGCGTACCGTCGCGCATAAAAAATTGTGCGCCTTCGTCAGAGACTGCTTGCTTCGATAAAAAGAGTCGCAATTTTTCTTTTAGATCTTTGCCGCTCAAGAAAGGCGACTCGGTTATTAACGCCTCGTTGGGCGCTCCGGTTAAATGCGCCGCCATAATTTGCAGCGCGCCGCCGTAGGGGGTAATCCCATCGAAAAAACTCGGTATGCCTTCGACGACTTCCATTTCCCATGTGCGCGGGTATTCGAGCGAATACCAGTTTTCGGGCGAGACAAAAGTTTGCGTGCGTGCCACGTTATTTGATGAGACGTGTGTAGTCTTGGTACGAATTGCGTGCGGTCAGCGCAAACAGGCGGATGAACCCCTCGGCGTCGAATTGATTATAGACGTCTTCTTTTTCGAACGACGCGAGCGCAGCGCTGTAAAGCGAGTTGGGCGATTTGCGGGCGATGACCTGCGCGCTGCCTTTGTAGAGTTTCACTTTCACTGTACCGTTTACCGCGCGCTGCGTCTGATCGACGAATGCCTGCAACGCCTCGCGCTCGGGCGTAAACCATTGGCCGTTGTAGACCAAGCGCGCGTATTTCAGCGAAAGTTCGTCTTTGAGGTGCTGCAAGTTGCGCTCGAGAGTAATCGATTCGAGGTCGCGGTGCGCGAGACTCAAAATCGTGCCGCCCGGTGTTTCATACACGCCGCGCGATTTGATACCGACGAGGCGGTTCTCGACGATGTCGATGCGCCCGACGCCGTGTGCGCCACCCAGCTTGTTGAGGTGCTTGAGGAGTTCAAACGGTGCCAGCTTTTGTCCGTTCAAGGCGACGGCGTCGCCGTGGTGAAATTCGATTTCCAAGAATTCGGCCTTATCCGGCGCTTGGTCTGCGCTCTTGGTCAAAATGAACATATCTTCTTTATATTCATGCCATGGATCTTCGAGCACTCCGCCTTCGTAGCTGATGTGCAGCGCGTTGCGATCCATCGAGTAGGGCTTCGCCGCCGACGCGGTCACGGGAATGTTTTCGTCTTTTGCATACCGGATCAGATCTTCGCGCCCGCGAAAATCCCACGTACGCCACGGCGCGACAATTTTGAGTTTCGGGTTGAGCGCCATGAAGGTGAGTTCAAAGCGTACCTGGTCGTTGCCTTTGCCGGTGGCGCCGTGAGCGACCGCGTCTGCGCCTTCGCGCTCGGCGATTTCGACCTGGCGTTTCGCAATCAAGGGGCGCGCAATCGACGTGCCCAAAAGATAGCGCATCTCATAGACCGCCGATGCGCGTATCATCGGAAAAACATAGTCGCGCACAAATTCGGCGCGCAAATCTTCGATATAACATTTCGTTGCGCCGGTTTTTTTGGCCTTTTCGTCGAGGCCCGTGAGTTCTTCTTCTTGGCCGATGTCGGCGCAGTAGGCGATAATCTCGGCGTTATAGGTTTTCTTCGCCCAGTGGAGAATCACCGAGGTGTCGAGCCCACCCGAATAGGCGAGAACGATTTTCTTGATGTCTTGTTGGCGCGCTTGTGGCATGGCGTCGAATCGGGCAACTGAAATACGGCGTAAAATGTTAGTTTTTAATACGGCAAAGCCCACACGACGGCACGATTGTTGGTCGAATCGGTAATCCAAATATAGCCGTTGTCGAAAACAAGCGATCGCGGCGCGCTGAGTGCCGATGCCGACGTGGCGGCTGCGTAAGTATACATGCCTGGTTGGCCTAAGACTTGCTGTGCTGTGGCAAA
>JAFEGD010000002.1 GCA_018240245.1 Spirochaetota bacterium
ATGGCGGCGTTTTATATACTTATGGGCGCCGCACTCTGGCCGTTTCTTATGAGCGCAATTCTTGGCGTGAGAATTGCAAAAAATAAATAAGCGCACCTTCGGCTCGGTGTAGCGTCTCGAAGTAGCTCTGCGGCCGACCGGAGATTTCGCTACGCACTATGAAACTGCCGTTGTCGTTCTGCCACATGGGCGAGGCTTCGAATACCGTTAACGCCTCGCGCGCGTACGCATAGTTATCGGTGGCAAAGGTGAGCTTGCCCTGCAAAGCCGCGATGTGCGCGAGCGAGGCGGCAAAATCGGGCGAGACGAAGCGGTGTTTGTGGTGCCGCGCCTTCGGCCATGGGTCGGGAAAATTAATTGTAATTTCGTCGAACTGACCTGGTGCAAAGACTCCCTCGAAGAACCAAGCAACGTCGAGCACCATGTAGCGAATATTTTCGATGCGCTCTTGTTTTTGTGTGCGCGACGAGCTCAAAACACGCGCGAGCTTTTTTTCGAGCGCTACGACAAGAGTTTGCGGATGCATTGCCGCCCACGCGCGCGTATATTCTCCCCAGCCGCAGCCGATTTCGAGCGCGATGCGTACGTACCCGGTAAACTGCGCGCGCAGATTCAAAGGAAATACCGCAGGTTCGAATGACAGCGTAAACTCGCCAGCGCGGGACGATTTACGTGCGAGAATATTCGCGAGCTTGGCTCGAAGTTCTGTCGTCATAGTTAGCGCGCTCGCCTCCATTGTCGCCTTCTACAACGCTTTAGAGGTTTTAAGTGCCAGCTCGTGCAATAGGTATCCAGTGACGATTTTTTTCCAAAAAATGAGAAAATTCTCCAGCTTTTTGGTATTTAATATATAGAGAGTGCAAAACTCACGGAGACATATTATGAAAAAGAAACACGAATTGACAACGAGCGTCAGCTTGCCTCTAGCAGCGACCATTGTGTGGCGTAGTCACCGAAAAGAAATTATGCGCTTTGCTGAACGTTACTTACGCATCAAAATGCGCAAGCCAGTACGGCGGGAAGTTACCCGCAGCTACAATCGACTGGATTGCGAGTTTATCATTGTGACAACCCGGTTTGCCCCAGCAGAATACGATACGTTACACTTTGTCGCTGCAAGTCTACGGTTGAGTGTGTCGTCTTTGATCTATGGCATCATACAGTTGTGGAAAAAACCGACCCGTCGTACCATCGAACGATTTTTTGAGACTAACTGTTCGTATTTTGTTTCAAAATGGGACCCAGAAGCTGGTTTTCTGGAAGAATTCTTAACTTTTTACCGAGCAGGAACATACCCACCACAGCTCACCTCTTAAACAACAATAGCGAAAGCGACAGAATCACGCCGCTTCGGCGACGTAGTCAACCGTGACAATGGAGCCGACGGTGGTTTTCGAAGGCGCATTTACTTTTGTGCCGTCGACGTCGTGAAACTCGATGTCGAGTCGACGCACGAGATTTGAGATTATTCTAAGTCCTCTACCGAAGCGCAAGTGTTCGACGAGATTGCCGTTGAGGGGTATCATTGCTTTGCGCGCCTCGCGGTATTCTTTGAGACTGCGCAGAAAACTCGAAAGATCGTTGCCGCGTGGTATCTCTTCGAAGACGTCGGAAATTTTGAAGCCGCCGCCATAATCGAGAACGGTCAAGCTGACTACTGAGTTGTGAACGCTCCATTTGAGTACGATATTCTCGAGGCCGTTTTTTGCAAAGCTCGCCAGAATCGCATTGGTGACGAGTTCGTCGGCAACCAAAGATAATTCAAAAGTGCTTTGTTCAGATAGGTGTAGCGACTCGGCAATACGTTCGATATAGCTGCGCACGTGTGCTACAGCAGACAGATCGGCGGGTATAAAGCAAACGCCTTTGCTGATCGTATACCCGGCATTGTTTTGATCTGCAACTATCCAGTCGCAAAACAAAATTTCTGTACTTAACGCGGGCGAATTGGTGAGAAACTGTTGTTTGGTTATTCGCGCTTTCATGCTGCACTCCTCAGAGCGATCATCTTGGTCAAACGTTCGACGACACGCTCTTTACCGAGTAGACTTAAATACACGGGTAACTCTAAACCCTCTAACCGACCCGTCGAAGCCAAACGCAATGCCATAAAAAGCGGTTTGCCCTTAACGCCGACTTCTTTGCCGGTCTGATTCAAGGCTTCTTTGACTTGTTCTGGAGTTAAAGCTGTGCTTTCGCTGCCCATGTGTGTTATTAGACGTAACAGTGTGTTCGCTAACGACAAAAAATTTTCGGCAACAAAGTACTCCGAAGCGACATAATGCGCCGGGGTAGGATTGAAGGGCAAATAAAAATCGGCTAAATAATTTTTGATTTGGCCCAAGGTGTCGAGGTAGACTCTGAGCGAGAGGAGTATCTCGCAGAGCCGCTCGTTTGACGCGCCGCATTCAGCTTCAGGGACGACGTTTGCAGCGCGCACAAACGGTAAAATCTCATCGATAAATTGTGCATCCGCCGTCGCGCGAATGTGCTGGTTCGAAAGCCAGTTGAGTTTTGATTTTGGAAATAGATACGTTTCGAGTTCGGCGATGCCGACCTGCGCTAAATCGACTTCAGCGGCTTTCGTCAGATCGAACACGTCGAACATCGCCGGCGACTTCGAGCAGCGCGCGACATCGAAGAGACTTTTTTGCTCGGCGATTGTCATATATTCGCGGCCGTCGGGCGACGACCAACCCAAGAGCGCCATGTAGTTGTTGAACGCGCGCGCGGTGTAACCTAAATCGCGAAACGCGGTAATCGGCGTCGCGCCGTGCCGCTTTGAAAGTTTTTTATGGTCGGAGCCGACGATCTCGCTCACGTGCGCCCATTTCGGTTCTGCCCAGCCGAACGCCGCATAGACCATAATCTGCCGCGGCGTATTCGATAAGTGACCCACACCGCGAATGGCATGCGTGATATCCATGAGGTGGTCGTCGACGACGACGGCGTAGTTATACGAAGCGAACCCATCGGATTTGACAATGATGAAATCGCCGATGAGTGCGGTGTCGAAGCGCACGCTGCCCTGCACCATATCTTCAACGACAACTTCTTTTGGCGGAGTGCGAAAGCGAATCGTATGCGCGGTGCCTTGCGCTTTTTTTTCAGCAACTTCGGCGTCGGTCAAATTGCGACACTTGCCGTCGTAGACGTACGGCAAACCCATCGCTTCACGTTGCTTTTTTTTCCGCTCGAGTTCATCCGCCGTGCAGAAGCACGGGTAGGCTTTTTTTTCGGCGACGAGTTTTTCTGCGTGGTCTTTGTAGATGTGCAACCGCTCGGATTGTTTGTAGGGACCATGCGGGCCGCCGACTTCGGGGCCTTCGTCCCATTCGTATCCCAGCCACTTAAGCGAATCGATGACTTGATGGTAGCTCGCTTCGG
>JAFEGD010000030.1 GCA_018240245.1 Spirochaetota bacterium
ATTGCTGCCGCCGTGAAAGACCCCACCAACCCTGCGCAGATTTTACTTACAACCAACAAGCAAAGCGCGATTTCGTATTCGCTCACAATCTTTAATTTAGCTGGCGTCAACGGCACGAGCGTGACGGGGGTAATCCAACTGAGTTTTACCGGCTTACCCGACCCGGTCGTCGCCGCCACCTTCAAAGACCCGCTCGCAATCGCGACCAGTCTGCCCGTGCAAGTTTCGGGCAATCTTTATACGGCAATGAATACCGCCGTCGATACCGTTTCGCAGGCGCCGAAAGTGCTGGGGCTATTTTCGCGTAACGGCATTTACGCCGATTTGTCGGCGACCGACGCGAGCGTCGTTGCATTCAAGTACCGCATCGACGCCGACGCCTGGTCTGCCGAGATGCCGGTTTCGGCAAACTTACAGGTTTCGGGGTTAGCCGACGGCTTGCACACTGTTTATATCATCGGTAAGCACCAGAATAACTACTGGCAAGACGTGGCGAGCGCGTATACTAAATCGTGGGTGCAAGATACCACGCCGCCTGCCGGTGCCGAGTTCGACCCGGTCACGCTACCGGCGGCGACAACCGCGAGCCAAAACGTGAATATCCGCGTTGTCGGTACCGAAGTCGCGTACTATCGCTATTGCCTCGATAATGGCGCGTACACCGATTGCACGAATAATATCTATAAAGGCGCGCCGATAGCGGTCGCGACACATATTACGATACCCGGCGCCATTTATACGGCGACGCTCAACCCGGGGCCGGCGACGTTGAAGGTCGTTGGTTACGACGTTTCGGGTAACACCGTGAGTCCGGCGGTTGCCGGTGGCACGTATACTTTTCAGGTCGATACCGGCGTCGTCGAAGCGGTGTTTTCGGCGGCGACATTACCGAGTTCGATCAATAACGGTTCGGGCTCGGCGAGCGTGACGGTCTTGAATAGCTACGGCGCGGTCGCGTATAAAGGTAAAATCGTCGACGGCACCGATTGCAATGCGGGCACACCGTGGAGCTCCCTCTCTGCTACGCCACTGTCGACGCCGATTGCGCGCGCAGGTATGACCGACGCGGTGCCACAAAAAACCGTATGCGCGATCGGCCAGAGCATCGGCGGCGTTTGGCAGGGGGGTAATCCCAATGCCCCGGCCTATATCACGAAATATACGTGGAGCATTAAAACCACCGCGCCGATAACCTCGCTTGCGTGGAAAAACCCGATTTCGGCGCCGTCGGCCACGACGCAGACAGCGGGATACGACATTCAAGTGTCGAGTTCGGGCGGCGGTGTTTGGTATAAATACGCCGTTGTCACAGGTGCGGGGGCGCCCTGTTCGTCGGGCAGTTACAGCGTGCAGACCGACCCGGTGAACGATATTATTTTGAACCCGCCGACGATCGCGACTGCGGGGGTTAGCGTCTATAAAGTCTGCGTCATTTCGGGCGATGCGGCGGGTAACTGGGAGAGCACGGCGACGGCGGTTGCCACCCCCGAATGGACGGTCGATTTAGTCGCACCTGCGAATAACCCTGCTTTCGCGGCGACCTCGGCGTTTGCACGCACGTTTTCGACGGCAGCGGTTACGTTTACTATCGATAATAGCACCGCAGCGGGCGACACGATGTTCTACCGCGTTCAAGTCGCGAAAACACCGGCGTTTGCTGTGGCAGATATTATCGCCGATTCGACGCTCAAAAGCTGCGTGATGACAAGTCTGCCCGAATGCCCGACACCAACGGGTGTGCGCGATTTTACGACGGCGGTCGATAGCTTGGCGTCGCCTTCTTATTATGCGCGCGTGCAGGCGGTCGATGCGTTAGGCAATGCGCGCGGCGACTGGTCGGTAAATTCGGCGGAGCATTATGTCGTCGGGCGCATTACGGGCTTTATTAAAGACGAAGCGAATGCGGCGGTTGCGGGCGCGACGGTTTCTATCTACGACGCGAACGGTACTTCGCTCTCTGCGCTCTATCCCGACCAAACGACCGATGCATTGGGGGCGTTTACCTTTGGTGCGGTCGCGCCGACAAAGATTCGTACGGCAAAGAGTCGTTATCAAGTACGTGTCTCCAAAGCAGGCTTCTATCCGGCGGCGAAGCGCAGCATCACCGTACGCGAAGAAATTTGTAATCCGCCTTCAGTTTTGTGCGGTAGCGGTAGCCCAATCGCTACAAATATCGGCACACTGAATGTCGTCTCGAGCGGCAATGTTACACCGCAGACGGTGAGCGGCAAAATCGTCGACGCCGACGACGGTGCGATGTTGGGCTATGCGAAAGTGTCGCTCATCGATTATTTGGGCAACGTTGTCGGTACGTTTACACGTTCGGCGTTTTGGCCGGCAGCCACGTGTACGCAGGTCGCCGCCGACGCAAACCCGCCGACGGTGATACCGAACTCGGCGTCGAACGCGGGCAACACGTGCGGAGATTTTTCGTTTGCGGCAGTGCCACCCGGCACGTACACGATTCAAGTCGACGGCGATACCTGGTATAACCAAAACGCCAATAACCAGCGCTATAACCAGCTCAACGTCGAGTCGGTCGCGGTTGCGAATAGCGCCGTCGTTAAGGGGCGCGTACCGGTTGTGCGTAAACTCACCGGGCAAGATCTCAAGGTCGTCTTGACGTGGGGGGTCGCAAACCCCGCCGATTACGATTTGCATATTGTCGGCACATTACCTTCGGGACAAAATCTCAATGCAGCGAGTGTGCCGAATAGCCAAACGATCAATAACGATTCATGCGATAACACGCGGTTCCATGTCAATTGGCGCGCGGGTGCAAATGTTTGGCAGCAGCAGTATTCGGCGAAATCACGCAGTTATATTCAGCCCGACCCCTATTGGAACGGTGTATCGCCCAAGCGTTTTCCGCTCGACCATTCGACGACGACCGCGCTCGTGCAAGACGTGACGACGGGCTATGGCCCCGAAGCGCAGAATTTTATCTCGGGGTATAGCGATGGCACGTATTGGGTCAGCGTTGTGAACTACCAACAATGGTCGGGCGGAGCGCCGCAAAAAATTGCGCAGCAATGGGATGCCGCACCTGCGACGCAAATTCGCGTCTACGATGCCGACGGCATCGCGTTTGAAATGAATTTAGCGCCGCCGACAGTTACGCCGACGAACCCTTATGGAGCACCGGCGGGTGTTTGCAACAGCACAACGCAATGGCAGCAGTGCGAACTCTGGAACGCATTTAAGATAACCGTCGCCGGTTCGGGGTCGGCGGGGCGTTCATACACGCCGATTGGCACATTTGTCAACTGGCCTGA
>JAFEGD010000031.1 GCA_018240245.1 Spirochaetota bacterium
CTATCAAAAAAGGAAATCCAACGCACAGCATGTTTGGGACGTACAATGCGAGTCGCACCGACATGAAGGCGATTGAAAAATTATTTGTGGATTTCTTTGCGACCGAAGAATTCAGAGTCAATTTCGAGTTTACTCCGCATGGAATTATGACAGTCATTGAAACAAAATAGAGCGTAAATTGGTGGCTCTTAAGAGTGTGGCGCAACCACCCTCTTCAATTTTCCTATAAAAAAGCCCCTCACCACAATATGGTGAGGGGCGCATTCACTTACTCGCGTCCCAGAAGACGCATCACAGAAGCTGCGCGTTGATTCGCTTGGGCGAGCATCGCCGTACCACTCTGTTGCAGAATTTGGCCCGTTGTGAATCGAACCATTTCTTCGGCCATGTCCGCATCGCGAATGCGGCTTTCTGACGCCTGTATGTTTTCATAAGCGTTCATTAGCCCCTTCGCGGACAATTCTAACCGGTTAGAGTAGCTCCCCAAGTCTGCGCGTTGTTTCAGCAATTTCGATAACGCTTCGTCGACAACGCCGATAAGGTCGTTTGCCTGCGAAGCCGTCGAAAGCGATTCCGACGCACCGTTTTCCTTCAATTTGAAGGCGGTCGCCGTCATCGTGCCGACAAAAACGCGCTCGCGCTGGTGCATGTTAGCCCCCATGTGAAACCACATCGAAGCGGTCTTCGAGGTTCTCGCATAGTCGCCTAACAGCACCTTGAAGCGGTTGAACTCGGCTTGCGACGCGATACGATCTACCTCGTCGACAAGTTGTGAAATTTCAACCTGCATCAATTGCCTGTCGTCACTTGTGTAAATACCGTTCGCCGACTGCACGGCTAAGACACGAATGCGTTGTAGCAGATCGCCGAGTTGGTTAAGGTAACCGTCGGCTGTCTGCACGAAACTCATACCGTCTTCGGTATTTCTTTCTGCCTGGCGTAACCCCTGCACTTGGGTTCTCAATTTCTCCGAAACGGCGAGACCAGAGGCATCGTCGGCCGACTTGGTGATGCGTTCACCCGAAGCCAGCTTGGCGATGGTTTTCTCTGTTTCCCATTCGTTGAATTTGAGCACCCGATGCGCATTGATCGCACTCAGGTTGTTGCGAATGATCATAGACACTCCTTTGTCTTTATTTGCGGCTGGACCCTCACCCCTCGGCCCCTCTCCCGGTGGGAGAGGGGAAGCCGTAGGCAGGGGTGAGGGCTTGCCGCATGAGTGTCTGACCCAGAGGACGAAGACAGTTGACTGACAAGTTGCCCAGTCAATCTTTCTGTCCTCTGACATCTGACCGCGCCATCCATGGCGCGGAATTCTGTCGTCTGTTCTATAGGTCTCTCCCAGTCAGACACCACGTGGAATGCACAGTATGCACTCCGGCGGATGCCCGAAGGGAGATTAGGCGTTGGTATTGTTTTGCGGCTGCGCCGCAAAACAATACCAACTTATATCAAGACGCAAAAAGACAGCCTGTGCTGCCTCTTCTTTTCGGCGCGTGGCTCGCGCCACGCGAATAGAGCTTATCGTATCCGCAAAGCGGATACGATAAGCAAATTATTCGCTTACCTTAAGAGGTGGAGCACAGCTTGCGGTTTTTGGTTCGCTTGCGCGAGCATCGCCGTACCGCTCTGAATCAACACTTGGTTCTTGGTGAACTTCGTCATCTCTTCAGCCATGTCGGTATCGCGAATTCGGCTTTCCGACGCTTGGATATTTTCATAAGCGTTCATGAGCCCTTTCGCTGCATGCTCGAGGCGGTTGAAGTATGCGCCCAGGTTTGCCCGTTGGCGGCTTACCATTTGCAACGCATCGTCCATGAGGCCAATCATGCTGTTCGCTTTACCGGCAGTTGAGATCGACTCGATGCCGCCCGCTTGCGTTCTTAAGTTGAGCGATTGTGCAGTCATTGTTGCGATAAACACACGCTCGCGCTGGTGCATATTAGCGCCCATATGAAACCACATCGATGCAGTCGCCGAAGTACGTGCGAAATCTCCCTGAAGGAGTTTCATAGTATTGAACTCGGCTTGCGAAGCGATGCGATCGACTTCGTCGACGAGTTGCGATACTTCGACTTGCATCATTTGGCGATCCTCTGCGGTATAGATACCGTTCGACGATTGTACGCCGAGTACACGAATGCGCTGTAACAGTTCTGAAAGCTCGTTCAGATACCCTTCGGTCGTCTGAATCATGCTCATACCGTCTTCGGTGTTGCGTTCGGCTTGTCTGAGGCCGGCGACTTGCGTGCGCATCTTTTCAGATACCGCGAGTCCCGACGCATCGTCGCCGCCGCGGTTGATGCGCATACCGCTCGACAGCTTCTCCATATTCTTCGAAAGCTCGTCGTTTTGAAATTTTAAGACCCGATGCGAATTGATCGCGCTCAGGTTATGGTTGATAATCATAAACCCTCCGTTGTTTTACCGCATTGCCCGCCCCATCCATGGTAAGGTTTTTTGCAATGCTTTGCGGGTTCTCAAGGTTGCCCTTGTGCCCCCGCGCTTATGGTTATCAACGGAATGTCGCTATAGCGATAGTAAGCTACGATAATTGAAGTTATATCAAGTTACATCAAAATATTTAATACGGCAATGGATTTAGGCCTGTACTAAATCCTATTTATCATTTTTTTGTCTTCTTGCCCCTCATTGGTAATGTCGGTCGAAAGCAAAATAGTTTTAGCGATTTTTTTTTACCGTAGAATTGGTAAAGGGCAGGGGATGCCGACTCGTCAAGTGCGGCGATGCGTATCGAACAGGCGATCCCAAATTAACGTGTAGAAGCCCATATTCACAGCCTCGTCGTTATGGTGCTCTTTATGAAAGTCGGGCGATGCGATATAGAGCCGATTGAGTAAGCGCACAACTACCGGCGGAAAAACACGATGACCGGTATGCGCCAGGATACCGAACCAAAGGTTGAGATTCAAGAAAATTATCACCGATTCGACGCTGAAGGTAAAGCAGCAGAGCAGAGCGACCCAAAGCGAACCGAAACCGACGGCCTCTAAAGGGTGCATGACGAACAATGTCACGACGCGCACTTGTCGGTATTCGTGGTGTTTATAATGCGCGATGCGGTAGAAAACCGGTAGATGCGCTATTCGGTGCAGAATATAAAGCATTAAATCCATGAGCAGCAATAACACCAGCGTATCGCGCACGACAATGCCTAAGCTCGCTTCGGTATCGAGGCGGATATAACCCGCTTTCCAAAGTAGCCAGCCGATTGCCGTAATCGCCGCGTTGATGCATACCGTCGAGGCGCTCAAGATAATTTCGGCGCTTGTGATGCGTGGTCGTGGCTTATGTTCGTCACGCGACAGGCAGCGATCAAAAATGACACCGCTGAAAAGAGCGCCGAAAAAAATGAAAATATTGAGCACTAAAAATACCACAGCGGCGCCGTTAAAGCTGAGGTGCCAAAGCCAGTCTAACACAATAACTCTAGTGCGCGGGCGCAACCGTCTGTTCGCCCCAGCCCGCAAAAATTTTGGGAATTTTCAAGCGCGAACTCTTGAGACGAAAAAATTGCATATTCTGAAAGCCGATGAATAGCCATGGCGAAAGATAGCGAATGCGCTGTTGAATCTTTTGCACCTCGGCGACCGAATAATTCGTACGGTCGAGCAAATTATCGAGCTCGGTGTCTTTGACGTGCGCCCGGTTGCCGCCGACACCGACGTTACGCGAGTGAAAGAGCGGTACGAGAAAATTTTCGGCGTGTGGGTAATCTGCCGACCACTTCATGAGATAGATACCGTGCGTGCCCTTGTTGCTCTCGCGCACCATGCTCGGCAGATCGACGATACGAAATTCGAGGCGCACATTGAAACGGCGAAAAACATCGCGCATATATTCGGCGATGAGCAGGCGTTCTTTGTCGCCGAGCGTAAAGAGTGTCACCGTTTCGGTCTGCGGGGGGATTCTATAAGAACCCGCTTGCGGAAATGGAGCGGTAGGCGGCGTCGATAATACTGCCGGTACGGGATAATCGGCACCGACGCATGCGTCGAGAAGCGTGTGGCGACAAATACCCTCGCGATCGAACGCAATGTTGACAGCGCGCCTTAATTCGGCCTGCGCGAGCGCCGAAGTTTCGGGTAGATTAAACGCGGCGTAGAGCACGACCAAGTCGTACATCGTGTGCGGCTCGTAGCGCTCGGTATCGTATGGCAATTTACGATGAATGCCCAACGCTTCGTAAGCGTCGAGTCTTGCCTCGCGAAACGCAAAATAGCGCGCGGTCTCGTCGGGCATTGCGAGAAATTCGATCGGTGGCGTGCCGTCGGTTGTACTCAAGAGAATGCGATCGCCGGTCTGCTCGCTGATGCGATAGCGCGAGTAGGGGAGAAATTGCTTGGAACGTTGGTACTCCGCTCGATGAAAAATCGCACATTGCGGTAGCGAAAGTTTAATGCGCGCCAATTGCCAATCGGTCGCCGCCGGTCGCGGCGACTTGCGGAGCGTAAACGCAACGCTATTTGCGTTCATAGCTTCGATCGTATCGATCTGCTCCATGACCCACGCTTGGTTCGCATCTTTTTGAACGCGGTGTAACGCAAAGGCAACGTCGCTGGCGCGTGGCCCGCTGGGCTTGAGCGTCACTGTTACTGTGCGGCCATTTTGTATTTCTGTCGCAGCCAAGTCGGGGGCGAGTTCGCCGGCGGGAGTATACGAGTATAAGCGGCGATGCAAGAAATTAACGACGAATGCCGTAGACTCGTCGACGGCGATTAATGGGTCTAAAATCTCCGCCCGGTATTTGAGCGGAATAGTTATTACATTGGCAGGCTTCTCTGCGACATTACAAAAAGAAATCCACAGCAGAGACAGCGCGATGCAATAACGCATGGGGGGATTTATGTAGAGAGCAGAGACGCCACAGTCGTTTCTGCAATATAAATTGAGCGGGAAATGGGACTTGAACCCACGACCCTCTCCTTGGCAAGGAGATGCTCTACCACTGAGCTATTCCCGCAGGTCGTTTGTATACGAGTTGTTAACTCGCTGTGCGAGCGGAGGGACTTGAACCCCCACACCTTTCGGCACGGGAACCTAAATCCCGCGTGTCTACCAGTTTCACCACGCTCGCTGTCGCGTAAACGCTTTTGCAATTCACAAAGCGTTACGTCTACTTGCCGTCGCGCCGCGCTCGCAGGCCTCGCGGTTTGGTTGCACCAAACCGCTGCTAAAGTGCTTCGCTGCCTGCAAGCGCGCATGGTCGTCGTAAGACAATTTTGCGCGCGCCGGCAAGTAATGGGCGATCGACGGGGATTGAACCCGCGACACCAGGTGCCACAAACCTGTGCTCTACCAGCTGAGCTACGACCGCCATGTTTTGGCGGGAGTAGCGAAGCTGGAAGCTGCTGCCCGCAGGGCTTCCGTCTTCGGTGCTACGACCGCCATGTTTTTTTTATCGGGAGCAAAGCTCCCGATAAAAAGTTTATTTGCGTGCGCACGAAGGGAATCGAACCCCTGACCCACAGCTTAGAAGGCTGTTGCTCTATCCAACTGAGCTACGTGTGCTAATGCGCACATAGCTCAGTTGGGCCAACTGCGACCCGCTGGGTCTCCGTCTTCGGTGCTACGTGCGCCCATTTCGGGATGATTGGATTTGAACCAACGACCCCTTGCTCCCAAAGCAAGTGCGCTACCGCTGCGCTACATCCCGTCTTGACAGGCTAAAAGTGAGTTTCAGACACGTCGTCAAGGTGTATATAGAGTTATTCACTTATGCTGGAACTGCGAAGCGAAATAAACGGAAAACTTTTTTGGTAAATGAGGGCGGCGTGTACCGAAAAAAGTTGCGTACAGCGATTGTTGCCCAGTCAATAGTCGCTTCTAATTAACTTTCTCTCCTATCTCAAACTCCATTTTTGCACCATGGTTCAAGTGCACATCGGCGACACGCAAGGTGAGTTCGCACCCGAGACACCCTTCGCCGAGGTGGTCGAGAAGCTCGCCCCTGCGCTGCGCAAAGCTGCGTTGGGTATCGAGGTTGAGAAGAAGAGTTATGATTTGAGCCGACCACTTTCAGTTGCTGGCTCAAATCATATCGCCGCAAGAATTCTCACCTTCGACGACGAAGCGGGTAAAGAAATCTTTTGGCATTCGAGCGCGCATGCGCTGGCGCAAGCGCTGAAGCGCCTCTATCCGCAGATTCAACTCGAAGACGGGCCGGTCGTCAAAAATGGGCCGGGCTTTTTCTTTTACGACGTTTTGCTCGAAGAAAAAATTAACGAAGAAGCCTTTGATAAAATTGAGTCAGAGATTCAAAAAGTCATCCGCGAGAACCACAAGGTTGTGCGCCACGTGATGGAGCGCAAAGATGCCGTCGCAAAATTCAAAGCGATGGGCGAAGATTTGAAGGTGGGTATTATCGAGCGTCTGCCCGAGGGCGGCGAGATCAGCATTTACGAACAGGGCGAGTTCGCCGATCTTTGCCGTGGGCCGCACGTGCCGTCGACGGGCAAACTCGGCGTCTTCAAACTCACGACGGTCGCGGGCGCGTACATCGGCGGCAAGGCCGAGAACCAGATGCTGCAACGTGTCTATGCGGTGAGCTTTCCCGACAAGCGTCTCATGGCCGAACACTTCAAGCGCCTCGAAGAAGCGAAGAAGCGCGACCACCGCCGCCTCGGGCACGAACTCGAACTTTTCACAACGAGCGAAGACATTGGGCCGGGGTTAATCCTCTGGTTGCCGCGCGGCAACATTGTGAAAGAAGAAATCGAAGCTTGGGCGAAGACGACAGAGGCGGCGCACGGCTACCAGCGCGTGACGACACCCTTGGTGACAAAAGAAAAACTTTTTTATACGAGCGAGCACCTGCCGCACTACATGGAAAGCATGTTTCCACCGATGCAGATGGATAACGAAAATTATTACATCAAACCGATGAACTGCCCGTTTCACCACACGATCTTCGGTCATCGCCCGCGCAGCTACCGCGAGCTGCCGCTACGCATGGCCGAGTACGGCACGTGCCACCGCTACGAAGATTCGGGCGCGCTCATGGGGCTCATGCGCGTGCGTGCGATGCAGATGAACGACGCGCATATTTATTGCACCGAAGAGCAGGCGGTCGCAGAGTTCAAAGCGGTCATCAAGTTGCACGAATATTATTATAACGCGCTCAACATCGCCGACTACCACATGGTGTTGTCGCTCAGAAATCCCGCAAACAAAAAGTATCACGGCGATATCGAAATGTGGGATAAAGCCGAGGCGTTGACGCGGCAAGCGATGGAAGAGTCGGGCGTCGAGTACATCGTCGAGAACGATGGTGCGGCATTCTACGGCCCAAAGATGGATTTTCAAATCAAAAGTTCGATCGGTCGCGAGTTCACGTCTTCGACCTGCCAGCTCGATTTGTTCATGCCGATGAAATTCGATTTGAAATACGTCGACAAAGACGGCACCATGAAGCGCCCCGTTTGCATACATCGTTCGCCATTAGGCACGCACGAACGTTTTGTCGGATTTCTCATCGAGCACTTTGCCGGCGCTTTTCCGACATGGCTTGCGCCCGAGCAGGTGCGCATTTTACCCGTGAGTGGGGCACATCTCGACTACGCCGGTAAACTCGAACAGAGTTTGCGTGCAGCGGGCATTCGGGTTAACCTCGAAGAGCCAGAAGAAAGTTTGGGTAAACGCATTCGCACCGCTGAGAAAATGAAAGTGCCCTACATGCTCGTTATCGGCGACAAAGAAGTTTCGGGTGGAGTACTTAACGCACGCAATTATTTCACCGGCGAGCAGCGAGAATTTTCGCAAGACGAGTTCTTAAAAACCGTACAAGAAGAAATCCGCACGAAGAAAATTATCGAGATGGCGAAATAAGTAATCGCAGCGCGTCTTCGGCAAGCGAGCGTGATGCAGTAAGCCAAGTCTGCGTACGCTTGGCGAGCATTGCCCAATTCATGGGTGATGACGACGCTGAATTTTCGGCTGTCGTAACAGAGAATGTTCCGCTCTTCTTGCGATCGAGTGCGATGAGTTCGTCGAGACTGCGGCCTGCCCGCAGCGAATCGACAATTGTGACCAGACGCGCCATGTCGGGCTCGTTGCGCAAAAATTCTACCGGGACCCGCACGAAAACGCCCGTCGCTTCGCAAAAGGTCGTATCGTCTTGATAAATCCGCGCAGCGACCATCGCGCGTTTCGTTTCTAAGCGATCGATTTTTGCCGCGCACGTGTAATTACCGGCGAGTGGCACCGATTTGCGGTAGCGCACAGAGAGTTTTGCCGCCAACACGGGCAGACCGTTATACCAGCAGACGCCGCCCATCATTTCGTCCATAATCGTTGCGAGAAAACCGCCGTGCGAGTGCCCTTTGGGGCCTTCGACTTTCGGCGTGAGCGTAAATTGCGCTGCGAACGATTTGTCGACGTTGAGCTGACAGGTGATGTCGATAAAATCTCGATTCGAGAGCAGCGTCGAAAACCAGTGTTTGGGGATTACAATCGGCGCTGCTTCCATTTATTTTTTCAAATTCTTTTTTAAGTACGTGTAATATTTTACTTCGAGCGTATTGATTAAGTACCGATAAAACTCTTGCTCGTAGTCTTTGAGGTTGGGTTTGAAAATCGCACGGTATTCTTCGGCGATTTTTGTGCGCGTCTGGTCTGAGGCAAAATCTTTATAATTGATGTAAAGCGCGGTCGGCACCTTGTTGAGCGATTTTTTCACGATGTCGGTGGGGATCACAATGCACACGGCGTCTTCGCGTAGCGCTTCGTATGCCGCTTCTTCGAGCGCTTTGCCTTCGAGCGCGCCGATTTCGGGAACGTTACGTTTTATTTCGGGCGCGGCCATTTTTACTTTCGCGCGAAATTCCTCTTCTGTCAGCACGCGCTCTGAAAACTTCTGCGGCATATAAGGAAATACCATCGCAGAGGCGTGCGCAGCAATTTTTTGCTTCGTCGCCGCAGCCTGTTCTACCGCTTGTTTTGCCATCTGGTCGCTCTCGTCGTCGTGAGCGGTATAGCTCGCGCCGCCACCGTCGCCCGTAGCCTTTGATCTGGATTTCGGTTGAAAATTCAAACGGTAGAACCCAAGAACAGCGATGAGCGTCAGCGGAAACACGAGCCAAAATAATTGTGTCGAATAAAACATCGCCGCGACGAAGAGAATCGCCGCAATGAGCGAGACCAAAATACCTTGTGGGATATTATAGCGATTCGCGCGCTCTGCGTTTTGTTTAGCTTCGCTATGCTTATTGACATTGAGCGCGCGCAGTTGTGAAAGGTTGATACGGTCTTCGGCCGAGAGCCCTTGGTCGAGCGCCGGGTCTTTGCGCTTAGCGAGCTGGTCGTATATCTTCTGCGCGATGTCGTAGCGCTCGGCGATACTCGCATCGGTCTTCATTTGCCTGCTCAAGTTTTCAAGAACCGAACTCATGTACTTTTGATCGACAAAATAATATTGATTCGAACCGTCGCCAGAAGAAATTTTGTACGAACCGAAACGCACGACCAAACGTTTTTCAAAATCGTTCTCCATCACCATCGCCTGCGCTTCGTCTTTTGTGGTGCGCAATATTTCACGGCGCAAATCGATTTGAAACAAGTCGAGATTTTGCTTGGTATGCGTTTGTACCATATTTTCGATTTTCTGTAAAATATTATCGACCGTTTGTTGTTGTTTGCGACCAACGAGTCTGTCTTTCTTGTCGATAAGCACCGACAGCCAATTGATGGTATCGTTTAATTTTTCTCGTAACGAATTATTTTCGCGGTCGGGTATGCGATCGTAAGGGTAACTATTCGCGAGCGCGATGAGTGCGTCGACTTTCTCTTTGTTTTGCTTTCGTCCCGGTTCTGCCGTTACGACGTGTGTCGAGCGGTAGGTTTCGAGCTGCTGAATGTAAGCATTCACTCCCGCCTTTTTTGCCTTGTCGTAAAATACGTTAAGCGTAAATTTTTCGAGACCGTCGGCGAGAATACGGTAATGGCGAATAACTTCGGGAACCCGCGCGTAGTTACCGTTGTCGTCGAGCATGAGTTGGTCGATGACGATATGGTAACGATCGCCGATGCGGTCGACGAGATCGGTGGAGCGCGCAAAGTAATTACGCAAGTCGTCGAAAAAATCGGGAATTTCGATATAGGGGATCTGCAATTTATCAAAACTTTTTTTCAGCAACCGGCGAAAGTCGTATTCGAGAGAAAAAAAATCGGGGTAGAAGCGCGTCGTCTTGCCGTCGAATTTAATGAGTGTCGATCCCGGGTCTTCTTCTTCGATCTCGGTGGGTTTCGCACGCTTGGCTTCGAGCAACGAGCGAATCAAAGGCTCTGAACGTTGCATCGCCGCACGGCGTAAGGGAGCCGCGTCGCGCACTCCGACGCCGTTCTTGGGTGGATAAAAAAGGAAAAGCTGAAACGACGGTTTTGAGTGGTGCGACACGAGCATCGGGTAGAGATACGCGACGCGGTTCTTGCCGCCGTGCGCCAAATCTGCCACCTTTTTAATCGCGCCGTCGAGCGCAGTGGCATTTGCAACCGAAATATGGTCGAGCGCAAGATGGTATGTCGGGTCTGTCGCCGACACTTTCTTCATTTCGATAAAACGCAATTTCTCGTCGAGCTTCGCGAGAATCTCCATATCGGCGCTATTCGGCGCTGTCAACGACGAACGCTCTTGCACGACGATAGCTTGCGGCGAATATTCTGCTGACGTCTCTTCCATGTTCGGCTTACTCTATTGGGCGATAATACAACGCCTACATACGCGGCAAAGAAACAATCGCCGTACAATCGCAAAATTCAAACGCTACCGCAGATGAACCCGCTGCTCGAACAAGGCGACTTGCCCGATTTTACGGCAATCACCGCCGAACAGGTCGTACCCGCAGTACGCGAGGCAATCCGCATGGGCAAAGAGCAACTCAAGGCGCTTGAAAATTTACCCGATGCGACGTGGGCGACTTTTGTCGTGCCGCTCAGGCAAGTGACGCGGCGGCTCGATCGCGTGTGGGGCGTCGTCAACCATCTCATGGGCGTCAAAAATTCGGCGGCACTGCGCGCGGCGCACGAAACGGTGCAAGGCGAGGTGGTGGAGTTTCAACTCAGCCTCGGGCAAAGCCGTGCGCTCTTCGAGCGTTGGCAACTTCTCGAAAAAAAAGCGTCGACTGAACTTACAACATCTGCGCGCAAACGCATTGTCGCCGCTGCACTACGCGACGCCAAACTTGCGGGGGTGGCGCTCGAAGGCGCCGCGCAGCAACGCTTCAACGCTATTCAGCGCGAACTTGCAGAGCTTGCGACGCGCTATTCGAACGCGGTGCTCGATGCAACAAAAGAATTTCAACTGCTTTTAACCCATGAAAGCGAAATTGCCGGACTGCCGCAGAGCTATCGCACCATCGCCGCGCAATCGGCGCGCACGCACGGTCATAAAGAGGCGAACGCAGAAAAGGGACCATATCTCGTGACGCTCGACTTTCCCTCGTACTACCCTTTTTTACAGCACGCCGAAAACCGCGAACTGCGCGAACAAGTCTACCGCGCGACGACGCTACGCGCAAGCGGCACCGGCTACTCTCAAAAATGGAATAACTGGCCGCTCATTGACGCCATCTTAAAATTGCGCCGCGAAGAAGCCGTGCTCTTGGGATTCAAAAATTTCGCCGAAGTTTCGCTCGCCGCAAAGATGGCGCCGAACACAACCACAATTAAGCAAATGATTGCCGAGCTCGCCGCCGTCGCGCGGCCTGCGGCAAAGCGCGAATTTGCCGAACTCGCCGATTTTGCGCACGCGCACGGTTTCACGGGCGAGCTCAAGCATTGGGATATCGCGTACTTTAGCGAGCGGCGGCGCGAAGAACTCTATAACTTTACCGACGAAGAGTTGCGTCCTTATTTTCCATTGCCCAAAGTCTTGAGTGGCCTATTTGCACTCGCCGAAAAACTGTTCGCAGTCTCAATCCGCCAGAGCGTAAAGTCTGTACCTAAATGGCATGCCGATGTCGAGTTCTTCGAAGTCTTCGACAACACGGGAAAACAAATCGCGGCGTTTTATCTCGACCCATACGCGCGTTCGGGTGAGAAACGCGGTGGCGCGTGGATGGACGTCTGCCGGCAGCGTGAAATTCTTAGTGGTGACGGTTCGACTACGCTCACCGAGCAAATCATTTTGCCGGTTGCATACCTCGTCTGCAACGGCACGCCGCCCGTCGCGGGGGAGAGCCCATCGCTCATGACCTTTACCGAGGTCGAGACCTTGTTTCACGAATTTGGCCACGGGCTGCAACACATGCTCACGCGCGTCGACGAGTACGAAGCCGCCGGTATCGCGAACGTCGAATGGGACGCGGTCGAGTTGCCCAGCCAATTTATGGAGAACTGGGTTTACGAGCGCAGCGTGATCGACCAGATTTCGGGGCACTATCAAACGGGCGAATTATTGCCGCAAGCGCTCTTTGAAAAAATCATCGCGGCAAAGAACTACATGGCGGCGTCGCAAATGTTGCGTCAGCTTTATTTTTCGTTGCTCGACATCGAACTCTACGAAAACGCCAATGGCGGCGCGCTAGTCGGCGCAGCCACGGATGGCGAAACGCCGACAGCGCTTTCGGTGCGCGATATACAAAAGCGTATCGCTGCCGACTACACGGTACTCGCGCCCCTACCCGACGACGCTTTCTTGTGTTCGTTCTCGCATATTTTCGCGGGCGGTTATGCGGCGGGCTATTATAGTTATAAATGGGCAGAGGTGTTGAGCGCCGATGCGTTCGCCGCGTTCGAAGAGGCGGGCTTAGAAAACCCCGCCACCTTGGCAAAGCTCGGGGCGCGGTACCGCGAGACAATTTTAGGTTTAGGCGGGTCTGAGCATCCCATGGCGGTCTACCGCAAATTTCGCGGGCGCGATGCGACGATCGACGCACTTCTTATGCACAATGGGTTAAAGCCAAATCGGCAACCTGTACCTTAGTGAAGGTCGCAAGCTGTGGGTACAGCCGCGTTTTGGATTGACGCGCTGTCCAAATGCCAGTTTTCGACAAGACACATTTAGCGCCCGTAAAGGCGCAAAATAAAGCGCCCGTAGCTCAGCTGGATAGAGTATCAGACTACGAATCTGAGGGTCAATGGTTCGACTCCATTCGGGCGCACACAAAGAGCACATCGTGTGCGTGTGCCCCCTCGGTCGTCCGTGACCTCCGGGCGCACACAAAGAGCGCATCCTTGCGCGTGTACGCCCGTTGGCCATCCATGACCTTCGGGCGCACACAGAGCACATCGTGTGCGTGTGCCCCCTCGGCCATCCGTGGCCCAAGGGTGTGCGGTTAACCCAAGTATTGCTTATCGCTCACAGCTTCGAGCCAATCGACGTTCTTACCGTCGAGCATCTCGGTCACAGCGCTAGATTTTGCAGATTTTTAATATCTTTTGAAGGGGGGAGTCCAAAAAGCCGTGCATACTCGCGGCTGAATTGTGAAGCGCTTTCGTACCCCACGCGATACGCGACCGAGGTGACGTCTCCGATTTCGGTCGATAAAAGCCGGCGCGCTTCTTGCAGCCGCACTTGCTTTTGAAACTGTATCGGGCTTAAGAGCGTAACTTTTTTGAAATGTTGATAAAACGCCGCAGGACTCATCTCGGCCATTTCTGCAAGGCTGTCGACGGTCAAGGGCGAGGCAAACTCGCGGCGAATTTTTTCAATGCTGCCGAAGACGCGGCCCATCTGGCTGCCCTTGATGCCGAGTTGGTAAATCACCTGCGCAAAGCGCGATTTAAGCAAGTAATAAACGATTTCGCGAACGATGAGCGGAGCTAAAACTTGTCGGTCGGTCGCGTTGCCGATCGTGCGCATGAGACGCAAGAAAGCGTCGGTTAAGGGTGCGGTAACTGCGTCAGTGAAAACTCCCGCTTCTTTGGCGGCGCCGGGTGGGCGACCCGCCTTGTCGACGACCTCGTAAATAATTTTTTGATCGAGCAGCAGCACGAGACAGAGATAAGGATTTTTAACGTTCGCCTGCAAAACTTCGCCGACGACGGGCACATTCGCCGCAGCGGCAAAAAACTGACTCGGCTCGCAGCGGTAA
>JAFEGD010000032.1 GCA_018240245.1 Spirochaetota bacterium
GAAGCCGCCACACTTTCGGGAAAAGTTGTCGATAACGAAGGCAATCCGCTTGCGAATGCGCAGGTTGTTATTCCCGAATTGAACCGGCATGTGTTTACAAACGAGGCAGGAAGTTTTATTTTCGCCGATATACCGAACGGAGTGTATGCGGTTACCGCCGCCAAGAAGGGCTATCCGTCGGCCGTTGCCACGGGTGACCTGCGCCATAAGGATAGCCAGATAACTATTTCGCTCGGCGAGTTTTCATTCAAGGGAAGTACGGTCGTAATTTCAGGTTCGCGCGTAGTCGACGAACTCGATTACGCGCAGTCGGTAAGTATCGTTGGCGGCAAAAAACTCGATCGCCTCAGAGGCCAAAGTCTCGTCGAAACGTTGCTCGACTTGCCGAGTATGGCGAGCTTTTCAACCGGGAACTTTGTCGCGAAACCCGTGATACGCGGTTTGGCGTCGTTTCGCTCGCTCACCATGGTCGACGGTATCGTCGAAGAAGGCCAGCAGTTCGGCGACGAGCACGGGCCGAACATCGACATCTTCGACATGCAGCAAGTGCAAGTGATACGCGGTCCCGGCAGTTTACTTTGGGGTTCGGGCGCGTTGGGGGGGGTAATGAACGTCATCACGCCCGAGTTACCGTCGCTCGCCGCCGGTTATAAAACACTGTCGGCGAAAATTATCGGCAATGCGTTTTCGAATAACCCCGGCGGCGCGGGTGGGGTCGCACTCTTCGGCGCCACGGGCAGCGTCGGCTACCGCGCCAACTTCAGTTACCGCCAAGCGGGCGACATGATTACCCCCGGCGGCACTTTGCCGAATAGTGAGTATCGAAATTTGAACGGTAGCGCACTCGTGGGACTGACAGAAAAATGGGGATTGTTATCGTTACGCGCGGCTCACTACGCTATGAAACTCAATTTACCGGGACAAGCGAGCGACGCGAACGGCAACCCTAGTTTTTCGACCGACCCTTCGGTTACCGGTTATCAGACCGTGTCGCACGATCGCGTACACGCACGTTCTCTGCTTTATAGCGATATTGCGAAATTCGAACTCAATATGTCGTACCAACGCAACGTGCGGCAAGAACTTTTTGCCGCAGATTCGCCCGTCGATTCAGGATTGCATCTCGTGCTCGGCACCTTTACCGCCGACTTGCGCGCACACCATGCGCCGTTAGGGCCGCTCGTCGGTACGCTCGGCTTCACCTATGTGAATCAACAAAACCAAACGCTCGGAGACGATGCATTGATTCCGGCGTACACCTCAAACATGTATTCGGGCTTTCTGTTCGAAGAGTTGCGGTTCGATGCTTTCAGCTTTACCGGCGGCATACGCGGCGACACACGCACATTAAGCGCCGACAATAATATCATATTAGGTACGCAAGCGCAAACCCTCAGCAATACTGCCGTCACCGGGTCATTGGGCTTTGTCTGGCGCTTTATCGACGGAGCTTCGTACTTTGCAAATTTCTCGCGCGGTTTTCGTATGCCGAATGCGTTTGAATTTTTTTCTAACGGTGCGCACGAAGGCGCCGGTACCTTCGATGTCGGTTCGACAAGCTTGACTCCCGAAACGTCGTGGAACGCCGACAGCGGTATCAAAGTCAACAAAGGTATTTTTCGCGGAGAGATTGCCGCGTATTATAACAAAATCGACAATTATATTTATGGCTCCCCCTTTCAGCAAATCGACAACGGCACGCAAGGGCTCGCCGGTACGGGCACGACAAGTTTTCAAACGACGAGCCCCGACGGATTACTCAATAACGTGCGCTACACGCAAGGGAATGCGACGATCTACGGCGCCGAATTCGACGGCGAAGCACAACTCTCGAAATGGCTGGCGTTGAACGGTGGTTTCGATTTTGTCAAGGGCTTCAACGACACGCTCGGGCAGCCGCTCGCGCTGATACCTACAAATCGCTTGCGTGTCGGTATGACGCTCAGCAAAAACAGCTTTGTCGGTATCTTAAATCCTTACTTTAATCTCAAGGCGCGCTATGTCATGCGCAAAACCGAGTACTCCGAGCCCGAGCAACAGCTCTATAGCGCGCAACACGTCTTTGGCTTTTCCGATTACACCATAGTTACTACGTCGGTCGGCGGCGATTTTCCGATGGGAGGGCAACTGTGGAATTTTTCGATGGGGGTCGATAACTTGTTTAATCAGAAATATGTGGATTACTTAAGCCGGCAGCGGCTGTTCGCGTACAATGCTGGGATAAACTTCTTTTTCAAACTCACCGCGAATCTCGATCTGATCGAGTAATAATAGTTATTACATAAAAAGACCCCATTCTGTAAGCTCGGTCTCGCGCTGCGCTCGATGCGTCTCAGCGAGCATGATCGTATGGACAAAATCGCGAAAATCTTCGCGCGTGAAGCGTAGCCGCAGGTTGGCGATCGAAAGCACAATGTGCCCGCATGGAAACGCCTGTACACGCGCTGTTTTCCCTTGCGCGAGCAAGTCGTCGCAAGAACTATAGCTATGGATTTCCATAGCACCATTCAAAACGCCGGGAAGCGGCGTCAACAATAATCGATAATGATTCTCGTTCGCATATAAATTTTAATGACACACCGCCCCTCCTGCTACGATTATTAAAGATAATTGTCTACGCACCGAGAACTACCGTGCTGGAACGACGATGATCGAGTAATAAATGTTAAAATGTACAATTGTAATAATACTCGCTCATTTTGCGAATCAACTTTTTCCACAAGACAACGTTACTGCTGGTATCGGTGCAAAATCGACAGCCGCATTCGCGGTAACTGCAAAAAATTATGCCTCAATCGAAAAAATCACCGGCACTCTGACAATCCGCCAGTTTATCGCAGCCGACGGCACCATTTTCGCGATAGCTTGGCAAGGCTCTGCGCACCCCAATTTAGAAAATCTTCTCGGACAATACGCGCCGGAGTACCGCAAGAATCGCGCGCAGGCTTCGGCGACTCAGGGGCGAGCGCGGCGCTACCGTTCGCAAAATATTGTCGTTGAGTTTTCGGGTCACATGCGCGATTTGCGCGGGCGCGCGTATGCGCCGCGACTTATTC
>JAFEGD010000033.1 GCA_018240245.1 Spirochaetota bacterium
ACTCATTATCGAACAGGGCTTCGACGAAGAGTACGGCGCGCGGCCGATGAAGCGCGCGATCGAGGACTTGCTCTTAAACCCGCTCGCGCGGGTGTTACTCGAAGGCAAATTCGAACAGGGGCAGAAGATCGTGGCAAAACGAAAGTTGAACGAAGTAGAGTTCAAGGCAAAATAAACGCAACGACAATAGGCGCAGAGCGCCTATTGTCGTTGCGTAATTTGACCGTCTTCGGTAATTACGAGTTTTGTTTTAGGGAAATCCGTGTTCGTCAGCGAGCGCATCAGCTCAATCGTTTTACCCGCCGCATCGTAACGCGGTAACGACTTTGCCGGCATGTGTATCGGAATAATCTTGCCGCGTTGAAATTTACCTTCGCTGTCGAGTTTTATTTCTAGCACCAAAGACAATCCCGTTTTGCCGCGCGACGACAGTGCGCCGTAACCGATGAAATTGCCGAGCGAATAGACGATGAGTCGACCTTTATAGAGTTCGAGCGCGCGCACGACGTGCGGGCCGTGCCCCAAGATCAAATCGGCGCCCGCGTCGATCGCCGCATGCGCGAACGCGGGCAGATTGCCGCGGTTCTCGCCGTAGAAGATTTCGGTCGTACGCCGGGTGTGCAAGAACGCTTCGCCTTCGCCGCCCCAGTGGCATGAAATCACGACAATGTCGGCTTGCGCGCGCGCTGTTTTGACGAGCTCGCGCATGCCGTCTATATCTTTGACGTTGCTGTGCGCGCGCAAATAACTAAACGGAATAAACGCGATGCGCGTGTCGCCGACGTTCTTATACGCAATCTGCCCTTTGCGGCCAATCGCGACAATGCCGACGTCTTTGAGATTTTGCATCGTGTCGGCAAAACCGCGTGCGCCAAAATCGCCCGAGTGGTTGTTCGCGGTGCTCAATACATCGAACCCCGCTTTCTTCAATACATGCGCGGTTGACGGCGGAGTGCGAAACGCGAAGACGTGTTTCGATGCGGTGTTCTTGGCTGTCTTCGGGTAATCGGTGAGAGTGCTCTCGAAGTTGCCGAACAGAATATCGGCGCCCGCTAAATATTCTTGAATCGGCGCAAAAATTTCTTCGTAAGGTTTCGCGGGCACTCGTTTTTCGGGGTAGAGCGTGCCCGGCACGATGTCGCCGACGGCCTTGATCGTGACGCCGCCCGCTCGCTTATTTTCTTTTGCCGACACCGCGCTACTTAGTGGGAGCAGCGCTGCCACGGTAAAAAGTATTCGTATTTTATAATTCATTCGTGTTCTTCTACTTTTTTTATTTCGTCTAATACTATTTTCACAAAGCGCGAGAGTCCAGAGCCGTCGATTGTCGCGAGCAAATTCGGTTCGATAGCGAGGCGCGAGACTAAATCCACGGAAAGCTTTTTATGATACTCGCTCACCGGGTAAAGCTGAACGTCGAGGCCTAAATAAAGAGCCTCGAAAAACGCTTGCCCGAAATAGAGCGCCGGTCGCCGCGAGGCTTTGAGCGCCGCGAGAAAATCGATTCGCGAAAGCCGCTCGGCGCCGAGTTTGAAATCCGCCGCAGCGAACGCAGCCTCGGCGCTGTCGTGCAATGCCACGCGCGCTGTCGCCGCTTGCGATACGCTCGCCGTTACCTGTGGTGAGAGCATAAGATTCTTGAGCGCGTTCGTATATTCGTTCGCTGCCATCGAAAAATGCGGCAGCGCATCCCAGACTAAATCCGCCGTAGCGCGACCTTGCCCTCGGTTATCGACGGCAATCTTGTAACCTTGCATCTGCAAAATATTAGGATTAAACGCGGTGTCGCGCCGGTCGAGAATACACACCGACCACGGGAGCGGCACGAGAGCCGGCGTTTCTGCTGTGATGCAGAGTTTTTGCACGGTCACACGGTGTTGTTTGAGCGTAAGCGCGGCATCGTGCATACGCTCAAGATGCCCGCTGCCGAATTGCGCAGCATCGCCGGTGATGATGAGCACAGATTTTTTCACTTCTTTATAGCAGCGCTTTACGCATGCGTCGTAGAAAATATTCTTTATTGAGCCAGTCGACGGCGGTGGCAATTTTTGTGCGTTTTTCTTTGTGTTTGCGATAGCGGCGAATATGTGCGAGCAATTCGTCGTTCGATGCGGTTTCAAGTTCAACGCCGCATTCGCCGTCGGCGAGTAGCTCGGTCATGCCCTGCGATGGGTGCGCGACAACCTGCACGCCCATCTTCAATGCCGCAAGCGGCAAGTGGCTAATGGCATGCGTTTCGCCGCAGAGTAGCGCGTGCGCCCCCGCAAGATAGTACGTTTGATCGGCGAGCGTCAGCTGCCCGGTATAAAAAATATTATCGGGGTTCAGCTCGCGCAAGAACTTATCGGGGCGCTTATCGCCTAAGACGACGAGCTTGTCGGTAAGGCATGAAAAAAGATGTATTAACCGCGATAAATCGACCGACTCGGTCGCTAGAAAGTATTCGCGCTCTACCGCATCGTCGCTAAAGAAAATATCGCTATCGACGAGCGGGTATGCAAGCGCGACGTCGGTGCGCAGCATCGCCGAGAGCGTGTTCTTGAGCGCATAGTTGGCAGCGATCGTCAAGTCGGCACCGCGCGCATATTCGAGATCTAATTCTTGCTCTTTGAGGAGTTCTAGAGTTTCGGCGTCGTTGAGGGTGTCGACGGCGACGCGCCAGAGAAACGGTAAAATATCGTGCTGATAAACCACGAAGCGCGTCGCAGCATTCGGTTCGCGCCGCAGATGCTTTATGTAGCCGCGTGTGTTAGAGATCACGAGGTCGTATTCTTGCCACGGTATCAGCGCTTCGGCGGCGATGAGCGCGTCGAGGTTATCGAGACCTTTGCGCGTCAGCCGTGCCGCATAAAATTCGACGCGCCGGTCGCGCAACTCGACGGGCAACGCATTCGCAAAATTCTTGAGAAAGCCCAAATCGGCGTTGGGGTAGAGCTCGATGAGCGCAAAGAGCGACGGGTTTAAGAGATCGTCTTCGGCAAACCAATCTTGTAGAATCAGCGTGCGGGGCATGCGTGGCGTTATCTATAAATTTGCGTAAGGGTGACAATGAAAATCGTCTTTCAGTAGTCACGATGAATCAAATTTTGAAAATGTTCCCCATGGCAAACGAACATCCCGATTACAAACCCGGCCTTGACGGCGTCATCGCTTGTATCACGAAGCTCTCGCTGCTCGACGAAGCGAAAGAACAGATTATCGTGCGCGGTTACGATCTCATCGAGCTGATTCAAAAAACATCGTATATCAAAGTCGCATATCTTTTAATCTATAATAAATTTCCGACCGACGCCGAAGCCAAAGCGTTCGAACAGAAGCTGATGGCGCTCTCAGACATCCCCGAAGAGATGTACGAGATTTTCAAACTCTTGCCGAAGAAGACCATGGCGATGGATGCACTGCGTACCGGTATCTCGATTTTAGGCGGCTACGAAGACCACGCCGCCCTCATGGATACGTCGACAAAATCGAACGAAGAGAAGGCATTGAAGATTCTCGCGAAGGCACCGGCGATTGCGGTCAACAGCTACCGTGCGATTACAGGGCTGCCGTTCGTGAAGCCCGACAAGTCGCTCGGTTACTCAGAAAACTTTGTCTACATGATTAAAGGCTCGAAACCGACTGCGGTCGAAACAGACACCCTCGACAAGATTCTCACGACGTACATTGAGCACGAAATGCCGAATTCGACCTTTGCCGTGCGCGTGGTGAGCTCGACGCTATCCGATATTTACGGTTCGTGCGCGAGCGCGGTCGCCTCGCTTAAGGGGCCGTTACACGGAGGTGCGAACGAGGCGGCGATGCAGATGTTTCTCGAAGTCGAAAAGACCGGCGGCCCGTCGACTGCCGAAAGCTATATCATGGGCAAGCTCGCGCGCAAAGATAAAATCATGGGCTTCGGCCACCGTGTGTACATGAAAAAATACGACCCGCGCGCATTTCTCATGAAAGACTATATCCCCAAACTTGTCGACCAGAAGCCCGACGGCAAAGACCTCTATTCGATCTACCAGACAATCGAAAAGACGATGGCGCGCGAGAAGGGGCTTTACCCCAACGCCGACTATCCGATCGCGCTGCTTTATTACCTCATCAACGTGCCGATCGATCTCTACACGCCGATCTTTCTCTGCTCGCGCCTCGCGGGTCTCGTCTCGCACCACATCGAGCAGCACGAAAACAATCGTCTTTTCCGCCCGCGCGTCATCTACGAGGGAGCAAGAGACTTGCACCCTTAATTCGATGCCTGCGGCATCGAATTAAGGGTCATGAACCGTCTCACGCAACTGTTTCCTTTCATCGCGGGTGCCGCTTCGGGTTTGGCGCTGTGGCGGCCCGAGATCTTCACTTGGTTTGGTGCGCTTCCCATCAAGATTGCGCTTGCGCTCATCATGTTTTTTACCGGCCTTAGCATTCAGGCCGCCGATTTTCGCCGCATCGCCGAGCGGCCGCTGCCCGTTGCGATTGGTTTTGTCTTGCAATATACCGTGATGCCTGTGATGGGCTATGCGACCGCCGCGATTTTCCAGTTGCCGAACGAAATTGCGGCGGGGCTCATTCTCGTCGCGTGCTGCCCCGGCGGTACGGCGTCGAATGTGATTACATTTCTCGCCAAGGCGGATGTACCGCTGTCGGTGAGCATGACGTCGGTGTCGACGCTGGCCGCTGCCGTCGTTACTCCAACGCTGTCGTCGTATTTAATCGGCGCGCGCGTGCCCGTCGCTGCACTCGCGA
Organism: Spirochaetota bacterium; assembly: GCA_018240245.1. Classification (GTDB taxonomy): domain Bacteria; phylum Spirochaetota; class Leptospiria; order Turneriellales; family Turneriellaceae; genus Turneriella. The sequence continues at coordinate 4,735 of JAFEGD010000033.1, forward strand.
TGATGCTCGATACCGCCGTCGTGATTCTGATGCCGATTGCGCTTGCACTTGTCGCGAAGCAATTCTTACCGCACCTCGCCGCGCGCCTTGAAAGTTCGGCAAATTTTTTCGCTGTAATACTTATTACAATTATTGTCGCCTCGATTATTGGCGCATCGAAAGAGAACATCCTCAAAGGGGGATGGCTCATTGTACTCGCGGTTTTTACTCTACATGCAGGCGGCTTTTTTTTCGGCTATGCTCTGGCGCGGCTACTCAAAATGGATGTGGTGCGTGCGCGCACGATCTCGATCGAAGTCGGCATGCAGAACTCGGGGCTCGGCGTCGTTTTGGCGACGAAGCATTTGGGCGGCCTCGCCGCCGTGCCGTGCGCGATTTCGTCGCTGATGCACAGCCTCATCGGCAGCGTCCTCGCGGCTTGGTGGAGTCGGCGGAAAGATGCAAGAGTCTCTCCTAAACTTGGCAGTGCCAACTAAAAAATGTACTTCGTCTTGCTTTTAATTCCAATAGTTTTTGGGGATTTTTACTCCCAAGCTATCGGCAACGAATTCGAGCGAAAACCCGTGCATCGGGTCTGATTCGGGAGTTTGGTTCAGGCTACTTTGCATTTCTGCCAAGAGTAGTGCGACACGCTCTCGCCCGATCTCGGTCTGCGCCATTTCGCGTGGCGTTTTACCGCTCAAGGCAGGTAATTTTTCATCGAGCCATTCGGTATAATGCTTATGCATGTGCTTATTTAACATGGCGCGAATTTCTGGCGTGATTTCGATTTCATCGAGTTTTGAAGATTTTTTTGTATTTTCGTCGTGCAGCTTGTCTTGTATGTCTTCTTCGGCTTTATTGACGAATACAATTTGCGGCTCTTTTTTAAGAATCTTGTCGAGTTTTTGGAAACGCTCATGCGAATTTGTTTCAGTTATTAATGCCTTCTTTTTTAGCGTAATCGTTCCGAGAAGCGTATGCTTTGAATCGAGCCAAGCAAATTTAGCATTTGCACCATC
>JAFEGD010000034.1 GCA_018240245.1 Spirochaetota bacterium
ACGAACGCGGCACGGGTTATCGCCGCATTCTCGAACACTATTTTCCCGGCACGTCGCTGCGCGCGGTCGATGCGCAGAGTGTGTGAGGTCTGATGGTAACCTCTAAAAAAGCCACCCGCAAAAAAAAAGCAATGCCCAAAAAAAGCAAGCCTGCGGCGGATGTACCGCAAAATGTAATAACTACTACCGAAACGACGTATATCTCGCCGCTCGCTCGCAAAGCGCTGCCCGCGTTCAGTTGGTATGAGGTTGTGGCGACCGGCCTCTTCAGCGGCTATTTGCCGAAAGCGCCGGGCACTTGGGGCTCGCTCGCGGCAAGCTTGCTCTTTTATCTCAGCACGTATCTCGTGCCACAACAGGGCGTTGTGCATTGGGGGTTTTTGCCGGTATCGTGGTGGGCGCTCGGCTTAGGAGTAACAACTACACTCGTTGGCATTGTCGCGTCGAGTCGCCTCGCCGACGAATGGCACGAAAAAGACCCCGGTGCAATAGTCATCGACGAATTCGCGGGTGTCTTTTTTGCCTGCCTCTTTATTAATCCGCACTGGTACTCGCTCGCGGCGGCGTTTGTCTTCTTTCGCCTGTTCGACATTTGGAAACCCGGCCCAATCGCCACACTACAAGATTTGCCCGGCGGGCGCGGCATCGTGCTCGACGACGTACTCGCAGGCCTCTTCGCCGCACCATTCGCATTGATCGTAGAATTGATATGGAGAAAGTTTTTTAATGCGGGCTGATGATGGCTAAGAATCGCCTACAAGTCCTCTACAACTTTCTCGAACGTGAGTTTGCCGCGAGCGAGGCGAAATTCATGGCCGCCGAAAAGCTGCGTTTTCGGTTGAAAGAAGACTATGCGACTTTATTGCAAACGGCGCAGATGGCGCGCGAACGCCTCACGCATTACCCGCAGGCGCAATCGCTGAAGCGCCTCGGTCTCATCGAAACGCTCTTGGCCGAGCTCTTGGCAAACTACGAGAAAGACCGCCGCCATCTGAATGCCTTGGGCTTTCTGCTCTCGCGCCTCAGACAAAACCTCGCGACCGAAATGCTCGAACCCAAACTCTACGAGAAAATTCGGCAAACTCTACAACACGAAGAAAGTCTCAAAGCGTTGCGCGAGAAATACCCCGACGCCGAAGAAATAGTCACAGTACCGAAAGCAATCCCCCCGCAGAAACCCACAAAGACAGTGAGACTCATGCTCTTTAGCGCTGCGCGGATAAACTATGCGATACCGGTGACGCGCATCGTGCGCCGCACGCCGGCGACAAGCCCCTTAGCGGCGAAATTTGCCCAGAACGGCTACCGCGAAATCGAGTTGCCGGTAACGGCCAAGCGCACGGGCGAGCACACGCAAGCGATTGCGTACCGCGACCTCAAAGACGAACGCCGCCTCGTCTTCTGTAATAGTTATTACAAACCGCTAGAGATCCCCCAGAAGATGCTGAAGCGCGTCGTGACCTATGCGCAGAGCACGGTCGCGGGCAAGGCCCTACACCGCCCGATGGTACACTTTTACGGGCGTAACTTTTTTGTGTACGGCGCACGTTTGAGTTACACTGTTCGCACCGGTGGAAGCGCAACAGCTCGAAAAACCCACGCACCTTAAAGGCGACGTCTTACATCGGCTGATGCGCCTTTTCATGGAGCATAAGACCGACGTGTTGCCGGTCGTCGAGCGTGGGCGCATTGTCGGGCAAATCGATCGGCAGGCGCTCTACGAAGCCTTGAGTGAAATTCGCCCCGAGGGCTATGTGCTCACGGTGAAGCATGCCGATTCGGCGGATGCACTGCTGCGGCGACTCGATGCCTCGGGTCATCAAAATCTCGCGACGGTGAACCGGCAGTTTGAATTTAACGCGCTCTGGGGGCGCGCAGAGATTTTGCAGGCCGAGGGCAAGATTCCGCAAGTGCGGGTATGGACGCCGCCCACCTCAGTTGAGGCCGCTGCACCTCCAGCGGCGGTTGATGAGGGGGCAAAGCCCCCCCATACCCCCCAAGCTCCGCGGACAATCTCAATAATTCGCGAACAGTCTGCACCAGAGCCAGCGACAGATGTGCAGGTGAATCATGAAGAAACAGTTGAACCGACACCACCACGCAGCGATCGCCCCATCGCGCAAAGTTTGCACCGCGACATCGAACGCGGGCGCCTTGCGATCAACACGCTCGCGGCGCTCGACTTGCCGCTCATGGCGTGCGACGGCGCGGGCACCGAACTCTTTCATAACCGCGCGTACGGCGATATCAAGCTGCGCGACGCGCTGCATTTGAAAAGTACCGAGATGGTCGTGCGCGCGAAAGATGCGATTACCGAAAGCGCGCTCGCCGGGGACCTCGACATCGACAAAGCGGTCGCGCTCAAAGACGGCCCGCGCGGCTACAAAGTTTTTTGCAAAGCGATTCGCGACTACGACAACCCCACCGCACGCGCAGTGGGATATATTTTTTGGCTGACCTCGTCCGCCTCACCCCCGCCTTCGGCACCCCCTCTCCACGCCGTGGAGAGGGGGATTGGGGGTGAGGCGGGTGAGGCGGACTACTCGGGCCAAACCCTCCCCGAGATTCTCGCCGCCGAAGAGGCGAAGGCGATGGCGTGGGCGATGCGCGAGGCCGCCGACAACCAATCGGACGCGGCGCTGCTCTTGGGCATACCGCGCCAGACGTTCAACTACCGTTACCGGCGGCTGATGAAGAAGCAGCGAAA
>JAFEGD010000035.1 GCA_018240245.1 Spirochaetota bacterium
GTGCGCACGACATAGTAAGCGAAGATACCAACGACACCGATGATACCGCCTAAGAGCAGTATACTGACTAAATCATCCATTTTAATTATTTAATTTTTCGCCGGCGGCCAAGCGCGCTTCTTTGAAGCGTTTGTTTTCGATTTCTAACTCTTTTATGCGCGCCAACGCATCGAGTAATTCGGAGCGACTCATTTGCGACACCTGCTCCGACGCCTCGACGGTTTTTTTCGCGGTCATGAGTTCATCGCGCGTCAGCCCCGAAAGCTGCTCCGAAGCCTTTTGCTCTTCGCGAACTTCGATGAGTTCGGCGCGACTGAATTCGATAATACGTTCGTACATCGCCACCATTTGCTCGAGTTGGTTAATCTCTTCGTCGTTGAGCCTCACAACGGTTTCATAACCGCGTATCGTTTGTCTGAGTGAAGCGTTTTCTTTCTTAAGGGCTTCGAGTTCGCTCACGTCCATAGCGTAACGATACGAAAGTGTTTTTTGCTGCGTCAAGGCGATTTAACTTGATGCCCGCGCCCGCGCTAATGCGAAATTACGAAAATACCCCACTGCGCCAACAAATTCGGTCGAAACGAAATTTCTTTTTGATTGCGCACATAACGCTCGGCGAGAATCCGAAACCCGCGTTGATCGCAATAGTCTTTGAAATCGTTAATCGTCAGCAGGTGTAAATTCGGACTCTCGTACCACGCAAACGGTAATGACGGCGTAACCGGGGTTCGCCCCGAGAAAACAAATTGCAAGCGTGCTTTATAGTACGCAAAATTCGGAAACCCGACAATGAGCCGACGCCCCACGCGCAGCGCATCTTTAATAACGTCGTCGGGGTAACGCAGCTCTTGCAGCGAATTATTCAAAATTACATAATCGAACGAACCGTCTTTGAAATCGCTGAGCCCGCTATCGAGGTCTCCCAAAAGCACGTTGATACCGCGCTCGACGCACTCCATAATTTGGTTTTGGTCGATCTCGATACCCTGCGATTTGGTCGCAAGATTCTTGTTGAGCAAATAAAGCAGTTCGCCGTCGCCGCACCCCATGTCGAGTACGCGACTCTTCGGCGCTACAAGCGTCAAAATGATACGATAATCGATACGTTCGATTTGCGATTCGCCTAAGGGGATTTCCATCTGAACTCAATCGTTAATCTTATGGTATTAATTCGTCGACGCGCGATAAGAAATGGCGCACGAGTTGCGATTGGCGTTCGGTTTCGACGAGAAACGAATCGTGACCGTAGTTGGCTGCGATCTCGATGTAAGACACCGGAACTCCCGAAACTTTGCACGCGGTGACGATTTCGAGCGACTGGTGCGCCGGGTAAAGCCAATCGGACTTAAACGCGAGCACCAATAATTTTGCCTCGAGTTCGTAAAATTTTTCGCTGAGATGTCTGCCGCCCGATGCGTCGAAGAGATCCATCGCTTTGCTGATATAGAGATACGAGTTCGCGTCGAACCGGCGCACAAAAAAATCGCCGCGATTTCTGAGATACCCTTCGACTTCGAAATCGGCGTGAAATTTTGTCGTATCGTGGTCGGCTTTCGTGCGCCGCCCAAATTTTTCGGCCATCGATTTTTCGCTCATATACGTGATATGCCCGATCATGCGCGCAACCGAAAGCCCCGCACGCGGAATCTCTGAATTATAATAATTGCCGCCGCGCCAATTGGGGTCTGCCATAATCGCCTGTCGCCCAACTTCGTTGAATGCAATCTGCTGCGGCGAGTGGCGCGCTGTCGTCGCAATCGGTATCGCCGAGAGCATGCTGTGCGGGTGGCTCACGAGCCACTCGACAACCTGCATACCGCCCATCGAACCGCCCGCGAGAGAATAAAGTTTTTCGATGCCGAAGTGTTCGACGAGTTTCTTTTGCGCGGCGACCATGTCTTTGATCGTGATCTGCGGAAAGTCGAGCGCATAAGGCGCGCCCGTGGCCGGGTCTAACGAAGACGGCCCGGTCGACCCCGCACAACCGCCGATAACGTTCGAACAGATGACAAAATATTTATTCGTATCGAACGCCTTGCCCGGGCCGATCATGTTATCCCACCAGCCGGGGCGATTGTCGCCCTCGTGAAAAAAGGCGGCGTGAGCGTCGCCCGAGAACGCATGCGCGATCAAGATTGCATTCGAGCGCGCGGCGTTAAGCGTACCATAAGTTTCGTACGCGAGCGTTACTGTAGATAAGCGCTCGCCGTTTTCGAGCAGAAAATCTGCGAACGTAAAAAATTGCGTCGCAACGATGGAGTTATTACTTAAAAGCGCAGCGGCACTCACACTTAACGCGCAGATGCGAACAAGTCACATGTTGTCATTCAAAACTTTGCACGGCGTGTAACAGAAAGAACGCCCAAAATTTGTGCGCAGACGAGCGCAAAGATACTCAGACTATAGAGCAGATACATCTCGTCGTTCTTACCGGCGAGTAGCGGTAGCGCAAATTCGGCGACGATCGCGACGCCAACGACCACGCTGACTAGAGGAAAAAGGTCGAATAGCCGATACTTGCGCACGTCGTAAGCGAAGAGATCGAAGAGCGCGAGCCGAATACAATAAAAACTGAATAGCGCACCGAGGAGTAATCCCCCGATATTGGCAAAACGCATTACGGTGAGGTTACTCGAAAACTTACCGACGACAAAATAACCGATGCTAAGCGCGGGAATCGTATAAAGAAACGACGGAATAAAATAATACCACTTAGAATGGCGGCGCTTACCACTGACGCGATCATTGCTGATGCTTAAACCCCACAGCGCGATGAAGACAAAAAGCAGAATACCGACGCCAAAAAGCGCGAACACAAAGTTTTGGTTCGTCGCTAAAAATTGCATGACGACGAGCGGCGTCACATAACTCGGCCAGACAAAGATAAGCATCGCCCAATCCATCACATCGCCGTAAAGCTTGCCGTCGCTATGCGGTTGCTTCGCGCCCAAGAGATAACCCGATATCTTAATCGCCACCGCCATCGCAATAATGCCGATATACGTTGTAATCGAAATCGCTCCGAGCGAGCCTTTATTCATCGAAACGAGAAAATAACCGATCGCCGCCATCGCGACGCCGGTACCAACGATAAAGAGTTGCGCCTTTCGCATTTAGCGTATTTTAATACCCATGTTGAGAGCGCTATTCATTTTCTTGCCGGCGGATTTCTTAGCGGCCAGAACTCGGTCGTCGAGTTCGCGAATGCCGCGCAAGAGGCCGTCGATATAAATTGCCAGAAGCTTCGCTCGGTCGGTCGTGCTCATGTTCAACAAGATTTCTTGCTTCGGGGTATCTCCCTCAGCCTTGTAAAAAAGCGTGATATGACCGTACGTGGTTTTCTTGACGTCGTCGTTCTTAATCGAACGACGATGCGAAAATTGGCGGCGCATGGCGGCTTCTTCATATTTAAGCTCGATCGACACAATATTGTTACCCGAAAGTTTCATGACAATCTCTTCGAGAACAACCGGAAAATCGCGATCTCCCGCCGTGCGTTTGCCCCCGCGATCGAGCAGAATGCGAAACTCGTCGGCGGGGCCTTCGGGCTGTTTATCTCCCTTAATGTTGGCTTTTTGCGCGTTTTTGCGCTTCTGGTCTTCGTCGGCTTTGAATCGCCCCACAAGCTCGTTGAGCTTGAGGTGCAATTCATCGACCGTCGGGTGGCTTAGCCCCCCCGACCCATTCATTTGGGCGTATAAGCCCCATGAGTAGAAAACGATCGAAAATAAAATAAATGCTTGGCGTCTCATGGTAATCTATTATCGGCGTGATTAAGGGAGATATGTAGCGTAAAGACTAATATGCTTCGCTCATATCATGGACTACAATGGATATAAAACTACACGAAAAATCGGGATATTATGTCATCTACCTCAAAGGTAGCTTAGATATGTATACCTCGGTCGAACTCAAAAATCAGACCGATAGCATCGCCATAAAAAAAGACGAAAAAATCGTCTTACTCTTAAACGACGTCAGTTATATCGATTCGAGCGGCATCGGCGTCTTAATCAAAATCGTTAATTCCGTGCAAGCGCAAAACGCACAAGTCTACCTCACGGGCATCAAACCGATGATTGAAAAAATCTTCAAAGTCGCCGGATTGATGAATTTCTTTGCTTTTATTACCGAAGAAGAATATAAATCGAAATATCCTATTTGATCCTATAGGTGCTTCAGAATTTCTTGCGTCATTTCAGCAGTCGAGAGAGCACTTTTGGGGTCGGTCGTCAGGTCGCGCGTCCGCGCGCCTGCGGCGATTGCCGATTTCACCGCTTTCTCAATCCGGCTCGCCTTATCTTCGAGCTTTAACGAATAGCGTAAAAGCAACGCCGCCGAAAGAATCTGCGCGATCGGGTTCGCGACGCCTTTACCTGCGATGTCGGGCGCGGTACCGCCCGCCGGTTCGTAAAGGCCGAACTGCAAGCCGTCGCGCCCCCACTCTTTCAGTTCACCCAACGAAGCCGAGGCGAGCATACCGATTGAGCCCGTGATTTGGCTTGCTTCGTCGGAAAGTATATCGCCGAACATGTTCGGGCAAAGCACGACGTCGAACTGCGCGGGGTACCGCACGAGCTGCATCGCCGCGTTATCGACGTACATATGACTGAGTTGTACGTCGGGATATTTCTTCGCGACCTCGGTGACAATTTCGCGCCAGAACACCATGCTCGTGAGCACGTTTGCTTTATCGATGCTGTGAACAATCTTGCGCCGCAAACGCGCCGACTCGAAAGCCAGCTCGGCGATGCGCTCGATTTCATAGCGCTTGTAGATCATCGTATCTAAGGCCTCTTCAGTCGGCCCCGAACCCCGACGTATTTTAGGCTCGCCGAAATAGACGTCGCCCGTCAGCTCGCGCAGCACGAGAACATCTAAACCGTCACCGACAATATCGGCGCGTAACGGCGACGCGCTGCGCAATTCTTTATATATGATCGCAGGGCGCAAATTCGCAAAAAGCGAAAAATGCTTGCGGAGCGGCAAAAGCGCTGCGCGCTCGGGTTGCTCTGCGGGGGGCAGGTGCTCCCACTTGGGACCGCCGACCGAACCGAAAAGAATTGCGTGCGCACCCTCGGCGACTTTCAAGGTTTCACTCGGTAACGCTTTGCCCGTCGCATCGATTGCCGCGCCGCCGACGACGGCCTCTTTGAAGTTGAAGCGGTGCTCGGCATCGGCGAGCTTGCCCAAAACTTCGAGCGCCGCGCGCATTACCTCGGGGCCGATATAATCGCCCGCTAAGACGGCGATGTCGAATTCTTTCGTTGGCATCGCTACGCATCCGGTAAGTTTTTCAGGCTGTAAATCGTAAGTCCAGTCACTTAACCGGAGTCAATCCTAAAAATAAGTTGCCTGACAGACTAAGAATTGATCGTCTGTCAGTTAAATACAGTTTGTTAAGAATTCAGTACGGAGGTTTATTCATGAAAAAATTTGTTAGTCCTTATCAAATCTACGTTCTTATTGTAGCAGTTTTCGCAATGCAATGCAATAATCACAATCTTTACGAATCGCTGGCTAATCCAGGGGGGAGCAGCGTTGGCAGAGAGGGCGGTTCGATCATGCGCACCGTCTTTGTTAGCTCAGTTGCAACAACCGGCAATTTCGCGACCTCAAATTTTCAGACCTCGTGGAGTGGCGCTTGCAGCGGTCAAACGGGCTGGGCAATGGCAGACTGTGCCTGCAAGAGGATGGCACAAGCAGCAAACCTTCCCCCAACGCCTTATGTTGGTTGGGTGAGCACGGCAGGCGACGACATGACGTGCCGCATTCAAAATAGGAGTCTTACGAATTGTGCGCTGCCGCCCGGCGGGCCGACATGGGTCGACATGATGGGTAGAACTATTGCGCAAGGCTATTCGCAGCTTTTTAGCGGCACTCTGCAAAATAAAATCGAGTATACCGAGCTGCAGTCGCAAACATCAACAAATACGTGGACGGGAACAGAAGTTACCGGCACGGCGGCGACAAATATTTGTTCAGCCTGGTCAGACGACACGGGAGGGGGAACTGGGAGAAAAGGCTCTACACTCGATAGCGACCTTAATTGGACAGCGGCGATAGATGGTGCTTGCAATGGTATATTACCAATCTATTGCTTTGGCTTGAATTAGACCGACGACGCACCGATGCTGTCGATTTCAAGACTAAACTTTCAATTTATATTCTTCGTCGACACCTTGCACTTTTTTCCCTTGAAGACGCATTTGACAACGTTCGATATAAAGTAGCGTTGTCGTGTCGGCGGCGTTGAGCACGCTCAATTCTTGAAATATGCGGAACGCTGTCGTTGTGTCGCCGGCGTGAAATAAATGAACCGCCTCTTCGAATCTTGCACGATGAATGAATTTGAGTTCGGTACGCTCGTCGTTCTTACCGTCGAGAATTTCCCAAATCGGAACCGGCTCGCTCTTGCCTTTGACAATCACACGGTCGAGAAAGCGACTCTGGTACTTACTCCGATTGGGTATGAGGCGAAACGTCGCCTCTGAAATCAAAATATGTGCACCGTACGTTTTCGTTAAACCTTCGAGACGCGAGGCAAGGTTCACACTATCGCCGATTACGGTGCCGTCCATGCGCTCCGATTCGCCGACGGTGCCCACCATGATGTTACCCATGTGGATACCGACGCCCATGTCGATCGGCTCGAACGATTGTTCTTTGCGGTGTAAATTATAATCTTGCATTTCGACGAACATTTCAATCGCCGTTTTGAGCGCCGATTCGGGTTGATCGCTGAAGAGCGCCATAATCGCGTCGCCGATATATTTGTCGATAATGCCGTGATTATTGCGCACGATCGGCCCCATGCGTTTTAAAAAGCTGTTGATAAAAGCGAAATTTTCATAAGGGCTCATTTTCTCCGAAAGCGAAGTAAATCCCCGAATATCGGTAAAAAGAACCGTCATTTGCTTTTGCGAATAGTCGCCGAGCTTTAGCTCGACAATGTCCGATTTACCCAGTAGCTTGATATAGTCTTGCGGCACAAACCTGCCGTAAGCCGCGAGCAACGCATTCAGCCGCACGCGCGACTCTTCGATGAGCGTCGCCATCTGGTTGAGGCTATAACCCAAGCGCCCGACTTCGTCTTTCGAGGAAACTTTCGCGCGCACGCTAAAATCGTTTTCGGCGAAGCGCGTGACGATATTGTCGAGCGATACAATCGTGCCCGTGAGTACGCGCCCGATATAAACGCTAATGAGAAGGGAGAGTAAAACAATTGCAACGGTTACATATAACGAATTGCGCACCGACTCGCTGAGCAACCGATCGGCGTCTTTATCCGAAATATCGAGCCCTAAATAACCTAACACAGCATTTCGATCGTCAACGATCGGGGCATAGCCCGTGAGCAAATAGCGCTGTGTTTCTTTGTCGAACGAAAAATCGCGTTCGATCGTCACTCGGTTCGTGGTTATTGCCTCGATTGCCGCCGGGTAAGGCTTAATTTCCCACGAGCCGTTGAAATGCGAAATTTCTTCGCTCGTCAATCCCTTCGCAGCGCGCTGCCGCGAATAGAGCACGAGACTATCGACGACGTAGAGCGCCTTATTCGGATCTTGTGCTTTTACGAAAGTATAAGCGTAGCGAATCATTTCGGGATACGATTCGCGAATCGTATTGAGTTGATCGTAAATTTTGCGATAGTCCGCCGTGTCTTCGACCTTGATCGATTCGGCCGGAGCGATTTCTTCTTTGCGCATTTTGGCGACGAGTTTTGCAAAGACCGCCTTATCGATGGTTTGCGCGCCGAGAAACGCCATGTTCGAGAGTTTGCGACGCATGTCCGAGAAAAGTTGATCTTTCAGATTGACATAGTTAAAAACCGAAAGCCCGCCGCTGAGCGCCGTACTGAGGATTACAAACGCGGCGATGATTTTCGCGCGCAAACTCGTTCTAAAATGCTGCATGATTTCTCCTTGTTGCGCGCGCGAATAGTCGCTGGCCCGTGCGAACACATACCAAAATTAAATAAGGTCCGAGAGCGGCGATAAAACCCGCAAGCTGCGGCGTCAATTGCAACAAATTTTCAGGCCAGGTTTTCCAAACAATCATGCCGCCAAGAATACTTGCAATCGCGGCGACTTGGCTTGTCGCTTTGAAATACATACCGGCGACCAACGGTACAAACAACGCGACAAGTCCGTACGCCGACGAATCGGATACGAGCTCGGTAATTTTATGGTAGTGTAACGCCATCGCGAGCGAAACAACCGCTAACGCAACGGTCGAAAGCCGCGATAAGAGCAACATACGCGAATCTCTCGGGCGCAAAAGTGGCTTTAAAAGATTTTCGCTTAAAACCACCGAGGGAGCGAGTAATGCCCCGCTCGCAGTCGATAATATCGCCGACAATAACGCTCCAAAAAATACGATCTGGATAAAAATATTCGTACGCAAGAGCACCAAGTTTGGGATTAAAAACTGTAAATCTTCGGGCACACGATCTTTGCCTAAAATCTGTAACGCTAAAAACCCTAAAAAAAGCGGAATGAGCGCAATCGTGAAATAGAGAATTCCCGAGAAGATCGAAGAGAACACCGCGATGCGTTCGGTGCGCGCCGACATCACCCGTTGAAAGACATCTTGCCCGGGAATCGAGCCGATGCCCATAATCATGATCGCACTAATAAAAGGTATAACGCTTTCGGTTTTTGTATCGGGCAAAAATTTCCAGTGCGTCGGCGGCGGCATTTTAAGTACGGCAATCGCTCCGCCATAATCTGCCGCGATCACGAAAAAGACAACGACGAGACCAATCACGATAACCGTCATCTGAATCGCATCGGTCATCGACACCGCCCACATACCGCCCATCGTCGTATAGATCGTGACCAAGATAGCCATCAGCACAATGCTGAGCGTTAGGCTAAGCCCGCTAATCGAACTCAAGACGATACCGAGCGCAAGAAACTGTGCGGCGACCCACGAAAGATAAGAAAACGCCATGAGACTCGACGCGATAATTTCAGTCGCAAAACCAAATTGCTTGCGATAAAACTCGCCCAAATTGTTAAGCTGCATGCGATAGAGCGGACGCGCAAAAAAAACACCGACTAAGACAAGACAGAGCGCCGCACCGAACGGTTCTTCGACGACACCGCTAAACCCATGTTTCGCAAATTCTGCCGACGAACCTAAAATTGTCTCCGAACCGAACCAAGTCGCAAAGACCGTCGACGATGCCATGAAGAACGATAGATTGCGGCCGGCGAGCGCAAAATCGGTAACGTTTTTGACCCGGCGTGCGGCATAGAAGCCGACGGCAACCGTCAAAGCCAGATAGAGAACAATGCCCCAAAGCAGCATCGTCAACGCATTTGATTAAAACCGTTCGGCGATTTTATTGCCGAGCGACATGAGTTGCGCCTTCGCGCCGCTACGAATTTCTGGCGGTATATGCGGAATAATGCGAATTAACTTTTCTTGATTCATCATCGCGTGCGCAATATTGCCGACCATCTTACCTTCGCGTAAATTCTTGATAATATCAATCATCACTTTGTCGTCGAGCAAGTCGGCGAGTTCGCCCAATTTACCGAAAAAATTCTTTTGCGCTAAATCTTTGACAACTTGCGTGACAAGCGGCGGCTCCATCAGATTGCCGATGCGCGCGGTGATTTCTGGGTTCGCGTAGATAGCAACCTGCCCCATGTAATCGATGCGCAGCGATTTGCCGATTTTCGCCGCCGCTTTCGGGTCCATATAAATGACGACTTGCGCAATGATATATGGAGTGAGGTAGTCGTGCGCGAGCTTCGCGATAATAAAATTGGGGATAAACTGCGTCGAGACAGCCATCACCTTAAAGACGGGCTTCTGCAACTCTTCGGTGCGCGCTATATAGTCGTGCAACTCTTTGTGAATTTTTTCGAGGGTCTCGGTGTCGAGTTGCCGTAAAAACGTCAAATCGGTTTCGGTCACCAAACTTTCTTTAATTTCTTCGACCAGGGTATCGTTGGACATTTTTTCCTCTTTTAAAATTTATTTTTTATATATCAAAACTCGACGACAGCCATCGCCGCCGACGTAAACGGCAACCGCGAAGTCAACGATAGTTTTGCCATCATCTGCTTGCCGCTGAACGAGCTGAATTTCTTCGCTCCGCATTCAAGCGCTATTTTACGCATCTCGTCGAGCCCGGCGCCAAAGGTAAACCGTTCGTTGTAAACGAGTTCCATTAAAAACGGCGTGAATGCCATCGCCAAATTTCTCACCGGCTGCTCTGTCGTGCGATGCCAATAATCGAATAGTACGATGGTGCCCGGCCCGAAAAATTTTCCGCACGTCGTGAGCGTGCTGCGCACGATCTCTTCGCTGACATACATCGAGACGCCCTCCCAAATTACGATCGTCGGCGTGCGCGGGGTACCCAATTTTTCAAAAATTTCTTGCAGCGACTCTTTCATAAAATCGACTTCGCAATAGTGAAGCCCCGTCGCGGGCAACTGTTCGTTACGCAGATAGAATTTTTTTCGGCGCTGCGTTGCGGGAAAATCGAACTCCCACACGCCGTGCTTGATATATTCGGCGAGGCGCAACGCGCGCGAATCGTAACCTGCGCCTAAAAGCACCAACGGCAGGTCGGGCGCGTATTTTTTCACGTAAGCGTCCATAAACGCATGGCGCAGGTTGATAAAGTCAAACACCCCGATGCTGCCGATATTCACGAAAAAAGCCATAAAATCGGGGAGCACCGACAGCCGATTGAAGAGCGTCATGTAAAAGTCGGAGAGAAAGCGTGCGGCGTATTTATCTTTGAGTAAACTTTTTTCGCCGTAGTAACTATTTTCGAGAGCACGCATCAAAGCGACCAATTCTGCGGTGCGGCTCGGAGTATTTTCTAACATCGATACTTTCCTCTATCTAATTCGTGGCTCGCGCCAAGCGATCATGAAGGCATTTACGGTGTGCGTCAACGCAATGGCAACCGAAAAGTGCCCCTACAACCGCGCGCGCAAGACTTTCTTGTCGAACTTGCCGACGCTCGTCTTGGGTATCGCATCGATGATGTGCATATCGACCAGCTTCGGTACTTGCCAGTGCGCGAATTTTTCGCTCAAATAGGCGTGCAACGCCTTCATATCGAACGTGTCTTTCTTGTCGGGTAGCGGAGTTAGAAATAAAACCGCCGCCTCGCCGCGCACGTCGTCGGGCCTTCCCACGACCGCCGCCTCGGCGACGCCTTGAAAAGCCATTGCGGTATTTTCCATCTCGACCGACGAGAGCCATTCGCCGCGCGTTTTGATGAGGTCTTTCTTGCGGTCGGTTATTTCGATAAAGCCGTGTTCGTCGATACGCGCGACGTCGCCGGTGCCAAACCAACCGTCGGCAGTAAACGCGGCACCCGCGTCTTGCGATTCCATGTTGTAATATGAAGAGGCAATCCACGGGCCTCTGACTTGCAGTTCGCCCGACGCTTTACCATCCCACGCGAGTTCTTTACCCGCATCGTCGACAATGCGCGCTTCGACCAAGGGCACTACTTTTCCCTGCTTCGCGCGCTGTTTCAAAAGTGCATCCGCACCCCAATTTTGCATATACGGTTTTAATTGGGCGACGCTGCCCAGGGGCGACGTTTCGGTCATGCCCCACGCATGCAAAATTTGCACACCGTGTTCTTTTTCATACGCCGCAATGAGCGCGGGCGGCGCGGCCGACCCGCCGACGACCATCGCGCGTAACGACGAGATATCCGCTTTGTCTTTTTTAAGATGCTGCAACAGCACGTTCCAAATCGTCGGCACGCCCGCCGCCAGCGTCACCTTTTCGTGCTCGATGAGTTCGGCGATCGGCTTGCCGATGAGCTGGCTGCCGGGGTAAACCATCTTCGCACCGGTGAGGCATGCGGCAAAGGGAATGCCCCAACTCATCACGTGAAACATCGGCACGACGGGTAAAATTGTGTCGCGGCCAGACACCGCGAGCGTATCGCTCATCGAGATGCCCATCGCGTGCAAAAAAATCGAACGGTGCGAATAGAGCACGCCCTTGGGCTCGCCGGTGGTGCCGGATGTATAGCACATACTCGCCGCCGTGTTTTCGTCGAACTGCAAAAAATTTTCGACGGCGCTTTCGTTTTGAATGAGCGCCTCGTAATCGGTCATGCCTTTGAGTTTGATACCAACTTCAGGCGAGCGATCGTCTATCACGATAAATTGTTTCACTGTCTTGAACTGCGCTGCGAGATCGGCGAGCGGCTTCATGAGCGACTTGTCGCAAAAAATAAATTGGTCTTCGGCGTGGTTGACGATGTAGACAAGCTGCTCGGGAAACAGGCGGATATTCAGCGTGTGCAAAACGGCACCCAACGCCGGGACGGCGAAATAGAGCTCCATGTGGCGGTAACTATTCCACGCAAAAGTTGCGACGCGGTCGCCGGGTCTGACGCCCATGCGGCGCAGCGCCTGCATGAGCTTTAGCGTGCGCGTATAAAACTCGCCGTATGTATAGCGGTGCAGCGAACCGTCGGCGAGGCGCGAGACAATTTCTTGTTCGGGAAAATTTTTCTGCGCGCGCGCGAGAATGCGGTCGAGCGTCAGCGGGTAGTGCATCATTAGGCCGTTCATGGGGGTGTTTTTGACAGGATAGAAGGCGGCGTCAAGTTGTATCATTTGTTGTGAACTCACGCCGATAGCTATGGAAAAACGCAGCTGCGTCGCAGTCGGGGTACTGACGGCGAGTACTTCTGATTAAAATTGTATTTTTTCTCATATTCAATGAAAAAAAAACGCCGTTTTGTGGTATTTAATATGTAGAGGGTTCTACATGAAATGTTCACGA
>JAFEGD010000036.1 GCA_018240245.1 Spirochaetota bacterium
GCTAACACACTAACTGTCCTAAAATTAGAACCTCTTTGCATTTGCACAGCATACCAACGCCACATCGCAATGCGACACTTGATACATTATGGGAAGTTGTGTATAGCTATTCAGGCGTGTTGAAAATAGTTGACTGGTGCTATATTTGTCCTATTCAGCGTTTATGCGGTGGCTAATTTTGAGTTTTCTTTTTGCCGGATGTGTCTCGGGTAAAATTCGACAGATAGCTGCGGGACAACGTGGGGTCTGGATTGTTGCGGAAGTCAACAAGCGTGATATGTTAATTTACTGTATCGAGCCTGAGGCGAAGCAAGAGTCATTTTCGTGCGTGCAAAGAAATGCGAAAATGCATCTTGATGTTCAGGGACTCACCAAAGGTGCAACATCCGGGTATTTCTTAACGCATTAGTTACCGCTTATTCGCGTTTTCTCTCAATCCCCATCACCAAAAATGCCGAGAGAAAATATAGCCCGAGCATCGGCACCATGAGCGAAAGCATCGCGAAGACGTCGGGCGGCATAACGACGATCGCGAAAAGGCACAGCACAACGATTGCATGCCGCCAAAATTTAAAAAAAAGCCGACTCGAAATAATGCCGATCGACCCTAAGAGCACCGAGACCACCGGCAACTGAAAACTGAGGCCGAACGCCAAATGGAAGCCGGTGAAGAACGACAAGTAGTCGGCAATTGTAAGGTTGATCTCAGGCCGCACGCTCTCGGTCGCTGAAATCGCAATTTCGGGCGGCAGCCATTGAAACACCAAGAAATCCGCCACCGTACGCCAAGTCACCAGCCGCGCAAAAAGCACGCCGCACCAAAACAACGCGACCGATGCGATCAAGATCACGCTGCCCCAACGCCGAATACGCGCCGACAGCGCCGGTGTGATGAAGCGCCAGATTTCATAGATGATGAAGGGAAACGCGAGAATGAAGCCCGCCAAAAAAAGAATTTTGAATTCGATCGCAAAATTGTCGCCGAGGCGCGTCGTCATAATCGTGACCTTGGGCATTCCCGGCAGGCGCGATTTGCGAATGAGCTCGGCGACGGGCCCCATGATGAAAAACCACACCGAACTATAGATAAAATAGCTCACGGTCGAAAACGCGGTAATCCACAGCGCGGCGCGAAAAAGGCGACGCCGTAACTCGCCCAAATGTTCGGCCATCGGCATAAAGCCTTGGTCGTGACGGAGTTTCTTCAGATCGGCATTGGCTGCCGCTACGCCATCCATGGCTGCGTCAGCCCTGCCACCTCGTGTGGCTCGGCCTGCCGCTACGCCATCCATGGCTGCGTCAGCCCTGCTGCCTCGTGCAGCTTGGCCTGCCGAGATTGATGTATCTTCAATTTCTTGATCGAGCGGCATTTTTCTTACGGGAGATTCTGTTTAACTTTTTGGTAATCCGCCGCCATTTGCCGAATCACTTGCGCTGCCGGTTCGATACTATGAATCTGCGCGACACCGTGCCCGGCAGACCAGATTTCTTTCCACGATTTGGCTTCGACCGAAAGCCCGGTCTCGGGCTTGAAGTTGGGGTCCTCGAGCACGGATGCGCCGGGCTGCGAGGCGGCATGGATGCCGTCTTTGCGAGCAGCGAGTTTTTCGAGCGAACGCTTGAGCCAATTCGCGGGAATTCCTGAAATTTTGGGCGTATAGATAATTTCTTCGGGCGCCGAATCGACAAGCATCTGTTTATACTCGGCGTACGCCTGCGCTTCTGGCGTCGCAATGAGGCGCGTGCCGACATAGACCGCATCGGCGCCCAACGCCAACGCCGCCGCCATTTGCTTGCCCGTTGCAATCGCACCCGAGGCGACGACCGGCACTTCGGGAATCGCTTCTTTCAGATAAGGTATCAGCGCAAAGGGGCTAATCGCGCCCGCGTGGCCCCCTGCCCCTTGCGCAACCGCGATGAGCGCATCGGCGCCCGACTTGGCGACAATTTCGGCGTGCCGCAGCGTCGTCACGTCGCAAAAAACTTTCGAGCCGATCGACTTCGCTTCTTTAATAACGCTGCGCGGCGAACCCAACGACGTGATAATCAGCTCGACTTTGAATTCGAGACAAAGCTCGAACTGCTCTTGCCATTTCGGATTATGCTCTTTATGCAAAATGAGATTGATACCGATCGGCTTTTTCGTCCGAGCCCGCATTTCGGAAAGACCGCGCCGCAGTTCTTCGCTCGTGCGGTAGTTTAACGCGGGCATTGCGCCCAAACCGCCCGCTTCAGAAACCGCGACGACGAGATCGGGGTATGAAACCAAAAACATCGGCGCACCGATAATCGGCAAATCGATGCCGAGCATCGTCGAAACGGCCGTTTTGATCTGCATACGGTAAACTTTGCGGGGGATTTACCGCGTAAATCGCTTACCCCAACGACGCGATGTAATTTCTCAAAAACTCGAGATTCGTTTTCTTCGTCGCCGAAATCAGCATGATCTCAAAGAAATCCTTATTCTGCGCATAAGCGACTTTGAGCTTCGCCGTCGCCGCTTGGTTGAGCTGATCGCCTTTATTGAGGCACAAGAGCAACGGAATACGCCGACTTTTTACAATGCGGCAAATCTCATGCTCTTCGTCGCCGAGCGAGCGCCGCGCGTCCATAACGAGGCAAATTGCTTTCACGTGCTCGCGGCGCGTGATATAATCGAGCAAAAATTGTTCGTAGCGTTTACGAAAAACGGCAGAACTTTTCGCATAGCCATAGCCGGGAAAATCGGCGAGCGTGAGGCGGTTATCGGTTTGCGTGCCGCCCAACCGATAGAGCTGAATAAGGCGCGTACTGCCGGGGCGCGACGAAATCTGCGGCGGCTTTTCGGTCGAAAGCAGCGCGCGCAGCAGCGACGACTTGCCGCTATTCGAACGCCCCAGAAACGCAATTTCAGCGTGCGTGATGGGCAACGTGGCAACGTCGTTGAATTTGCCCAACGGGTGCGCAGCGAGGCGCAGCGTATCGGGTAAGATATTTTTACCCGATATCATAGCGTCGGTCGAGGGAGCTTGCCTGTCTTTTTGAAATTCAAATAATCGGCGAGAATTTGCGCGTGGTCGAACGCGAGATTTTTCGGAAATTTATGCGGATGAAACACGGCGAGACTTTTCGCATCGTCCTGAGCTTGTGGAGTCCCCTTTGCTTTGGCGATAAAAACCGAAGAAATCGTATGTTGTCGTGAGTCACGGTGCGGGTTTGAATACGTATAGAGCAGTTGCGTCAGCGCTACATCCAAATTAGTTTCTTCGTTGGCTTCGCGCCGCGCTGCCGCTTCGAGCGATTCGCCGTAATCTACGAACCCACCGGGAATCGCCCAACCATGCGGCGCATTTTTGCGTTCGATGAGCACGACGCCGTCTTTAACTTCGATAATGATATCTACGGTCGGTACCGGGTTGCGGTATTTTTTTTTTGAGAAAAATAAAAACACTGGGATTGATTTACGTAGTGGAATTTGCCGTCGTAACGGTCGATAACCGAATCCACATTTTGAATTTGCCCGCCTTATCTTCGCGCCACTCGACGCCCGCGTCTTTGAGCTTTTGTTTGAGGCGGTACTTTTCTAAATCCAACATATTGGTTGTAGTTACTCGCGGCGCGTTCTCGTTCTGCATGCTATCCTCATTCTAAGTATCGGATAGCGACCATGCCAAAATTTAAATTCGAAAATTATGTTATGTCCCCTGTTTGGCATGACTTATTGCAAGTGCGATAGAGACGCACCCTTTTTGAAAAAACGATTTATGCGCTCTTCTGTCTTTTCGTCTTCGACGAGCACGCCCGCATGGTGGTGCTTCATACGAGCGTCGATAATGAGCGTGCCTTTGCACCCCCAATGCTTATTTTCAGTGAAGCTGTCGACTCCGTAAATATCGCGCGCCGGGTCAGAGCGCGTAAACGTGACCCATAAAAAATTATCGAGACTCTTTGCCGCAAACTCGGCGTCGTCGCAAACAACGACCAGCGCGATTCCCGCTTCGCCAAGATCGCGGCACGCCGATGCGACTTGGCGCATTTCGTATTCGTTGGCTTTATAGTCGCGAAACGCAGTCGTGCGCACCGCAATGACTCCCGGCAGCGCTAGTCGTACGTCGCGAAAATTATAGCGCGAAAGACCTTTCGCAGGCTGCTCGACCGCCAGTTCGCGCTTTTTCGTGCCATACGCGGCGACGACGAGTTTCGAACCTTCGTGCAAAGCCTGCCCAGAATAGTCGAGCGTATCCATCGTCGTGCGCGTTTGAAAATGCAGGTCGCGCGTAAAATCGACGCGCTCTAAGACATAGCGCAAAAACTCGGCGACCCGATCGACCGCAAGCGCATCGCCCTTTTCTGCGGCCGCGATAAAAAGATATTTCGCAAGCGACATCTGCCCAAAACCTAAAATCGCATTCGCCTGCGTTAAAATTTCGCGCGGCTGCGCGGGCGCATACGGCAAGTAGCGTTCGCTGCCTTCGGCCAAAAGCAGCGGATGCACCCCGGCGGCGTCTACCGCATGCACCGCGTGAACGCCGGGAATTTCCACCGGAATCAAATCGTGCGTGAGGCTATGAATGAGCCGCCCAAACTCCGAGTCTTCTTGCGGCGGGCGCCCGACAACGGTGAACGGCCAAATCGCTTTTTTCTTACGCGCGAGAATACGCTTAACGTGTAGCACCGGAAACTCGTGCACGAGGCTATAATACCCCAAATGGTCGCCAAAAGGCCCTTCGGGTAAAGTTTCGCCGCCGCGTAACTCCCCTTGAATCAGAAAATCGGCTTGCGGCGATGCAATCCATCCGCCGCTACGCCGATATTGGAATGCCTTCAGATTGAGCATCGAAGCAAAAAGTAGCTCGCTAATATTTTCCGGCAACGGCATCACTGCCGCCAGTATCAGCGCGGGCGGTCCACCGACGATCACCGTCACCGGCAGCGGCACACCTTTCGCAAGCGCAGCGGTGTGGTGAATGCCGATGCCGCGATGAATTTGGTAGTGCAACCCCATCGTGCGATTTTCGTCGTAACGATTGCCGCTCGTCTGTACGCGATACATTCCCAAGTTTGAACGCTTAATGCTGGGATACTCTGGGTGTTCGGTATAGACCAATGGCAGCGTGATAAAATTGCCACCGTCTTTCGGCCACGATTTGACGACGGGAATGTCGCCGATCGGCGTCTGCCGAAAACCGCTCGAAATAAAAGCACGGCGCGGTAACGCATGCAATCCCACTTTGAGTGCGCTATAAGCAACCTTCGGTTTGAAAATTTCAGTGGGATTGATACGTAATCTAAATACGTTGCGCAGGTGTTGCAGGCTGTCGCGAAAAAGAAACTCGGCACGCTCGCGCGTGCCGAAAAGATTCGAGACGGCGGGAAACTTGGCCTCGCGAATATTCTCGAAGAAAAGCGCAGGACCTTTCTGCGCATGCACGCGGCGATGCACCGCCGCCATTTCTAAATCGGCGCTGATTTCTTCGCGCACCCGCACGAGCTGGCCTGTCTTTTCAAGATCGATGACCGCGCCGTAGAGTGTCGAATAACCCACAGATTTTTCTCGAGCTTAGCGAGTAAGCAGTGCCTTCATATCGAAGACCGCTTGCTCTAAGCCGACGGCGAGACTACGCGCGATAATCGCATGCCCGATATTGAACTCGTGCAATTCAGCGATTGCGCACACCGCGCTCACATTAAAATAATTGAGGCCGTGCCCGGCATGTACTTTTAAGCCCAACGCCGCCGCGGCTTTGCAGGCTGTTTCAAGGCGTACAAGTTCGGCCTTGCGCCGCTCGGGCACCGTAAACGCACGCGCATACGCGCCGGTATGAAATTCGACGCCCTTGACACCCGCCTGCGCGGCGTATTCGACGGTTTTTAGGTCGGGTTCGACGAAAAGATAGACATCGGTTTGTGCGTCCTGTAGTGTCTGCGTAAAACGCTTGATTGCACCGAGATGGCGCGCCGCATCGAGCCCGCCTTCGGTCGTCACCTCTTCGCGGCGCTCGGGCACGATGCACGCGGTTGCCGGCGCGGCCTTAAGCGCGACGGCAAGAATCTCTTCGGAGAGCGCCATCTCGAAATTCAGCGGAATTTTAAGGTGACGCTTCAAATCGAAAACGTCGGCGTCGCGGATATGGCGACGGTCTTCGCGTAAATGAATCGTGATGAGATCGGCGCCGCTATGCTGCGCGACGAGCGCGAGCTCGACGAGCGACGGGTCGTTCTCGCCGCGCGCATTGCGCACCGTCGCAATATGGTCGACATTGACTCCGAGGCGTATAAATTCACGAGTATTCATTTGTTCTCTCTTCTAATGTTATTCTGATTTTTTGATATAATCGGGCTTCACAGTAAAACGAATATTCACTTTATCGGGAGTCACCGACACAATTTGTAATTTCTTATTTCCCGAAAGCACGCGCGCTTTGACCGTCACTCCCGATTCGTTGGCATACGGCAAGATGCTGCCGGTACGCGCGTTGAAGCGCGTGTCTTCAACGTTGACATACGCATAAATATCCGAAGTTTTAAGTTTTTTAATAGCCGACGCTTCGCCCTGGACGACGACCTGTACGCTCGTATCCGAGAGCGCAGCCGTGAGCGCCGCATCGAGATTTTGTAATTTCAGAGGAACGCCTTCGAGCGGAGCGACTTCGCTAAATGCTTTTGCAACGAGATCAATCCGCACGTCGATCGTCTTGACATTATCGGTGAAAACCTGATCGGGAATTCGGAGTTCGGCTTTCGTCTTCAGATTTTTCGCCAACCCTTCGATGTCGATGCTCTCGGTATCGAGTCCCGTGAGCGAATTAATGAGCTGCTCTGGCCCCTCGATTTCGACTTGCGCCGGGTCGGTCGTGATTTTTTGTACGCGCAGCGCCGCATCGACATTGCCCGAAAGCGCGATCTTTACCGGGACAATCTTCGTTGCGCCTTTTTCGAGACCGACGACGAGGCTTTCGGGCTTCTGCGCCACTTCGACGCGCTCGGGCAATTGCCGCGCGTCGAAAATTAACGGAAACTTTGCCTCGCCACTGCGCGCATTGGCGAGATTGATTTCCGCGCGAATACCCGTCGTCGGAAATTTTATGAATTCTTCGCGCCCGCGAACGGTAATTTTCACGAAGCGCGCCTGCCCTTGCTTTAAGAAAAGATTTGCCGGTTTTTTTACGTACTCGACGGGGATATTGAGCGTTACTTGCGTTACGCGCGCAAATTCTACATAGAACCACAGCGCGCTACCGATCGCAAGGCAGATGAGCTTGGCGATATAATCTTCAATAAATATGTATTTGAGAAAGCGCAAGATCATAATTCTCTCCACGCGCTTACCAGATCGTTTTCGTTAAAGGCGACGAGAATTTTACGCAACCGCGCTTGATCGACGCCTTCTTTCATTTCGCCTAAGAATGCGAGAGAAATTTTGCCGTTGGTTTCTGAGACGACAATCGTGAGCGCGTCCGAATCTTCGCTTAAGCCCATGGCGGCACGGTGGCGCGCGCCGTACGATCTTTTGACTGCCGCAGATGCGCTCAAAGGTAAATAGCAGGCCGCCGCCAAAATATTTTGTCCTTCGATAATGACCGCGCCGTCGTGCAGAGGATTTTTACCGTAAAAAATTGCCGCCAAGATTTCGCGCGACATTCGCCCCTGAATTTGCACTCCCGCTTCGCTATATTGCCTCAATCCCACTTTATGCACAAGCGCGATGAGCGCGCCGGTTTTTGTATCGCTAAACTGTTTGCACGCCGTCGTAATCTCATCGACGGGCACCTGTTGTACCTGCACGAGCGTGCGGTACCAGCGCGCCTGACCGATTTGGTAGAATAGTCGGCGCAGTTCGGGTTGCAACACGACTAAGAGACCAATGACAAAATACGCCGACATCGCATCGAAAAGCCAACTCAAGGTTTCAAGTTGCGCGCGGTGGCTGACAAACGTCAACGCCAAGAAAAGCGCCGCGCCGCCTAAAATCGGCACCGCCCGACTTTGCCGCACAAGGCGATAGCCATAGTAGACAACCAGTGTCACGAGAAAAATATCGAGTAAATTACGCGCGCTAAAATTCATGCCTATTCAAAACGAGAAATTGCCGCGAGCATCTTTAAGCACTCCGCCATTTCTTGCACATCATGAACGCGCAAGACATCGCAGCCGCGTAAAGTTAAATATGTTTGCACGGCTAAAGTGCCGCTCAGTCGATCAGCGGCGTCTGCGCGATCTAAAATTTTGCCGATGAACGATTTACGCGAAACCCCCATGAGCAAGCGGTGCGGTGGCACGCGAAATTTGTGGCTCTGCGCGATGAGCGCAAGATTATGCTCGACAGTTTTGCCAAAACCGATGCCGGTATCCCACAAAATTTTATGCGGATTAACCCCGTGCGCGACCATTGCGGCCGTCTGAACTTCAAGATACGAACGTACTTCGGTAACGACATCTGCGTAGTGCGGCGCGATTTGCATCGTCTGCGGCGTGCCCTGCGTATGCATCAGCACATAATCGACGCCGGTATCGGCGATGA
>JAFEGD010000037.1 GCA_018240245.1 Spirochaetota bacterium
AGTTGAAAAAACCGGCGGCGATTTATCGACGCTTGTCGCCGAATTAAAAAATATCGGCGATTTGAGCGACGACTTGTCGCTGATTCGTATAACGTATTCGGCGCCAGAGCATCGTAAGCAACCCATTCGCGACGTCGAAGGGCAAGCGATTGAAATTCTCAAGTCGGATCTCAAAGACCTACCGAAACCGCTCACACGCAAAGAAATCGACGCCATCATGGCGCGCCATACCGACAATGCCAGCACGATGCATCATGCAATACGTTGGCTATTTCAAATTAAGCAGTTTGCTTTGGGCGCGTCGTGGGCAGAGCGTTTCATCGTCGAGTTTCCGATGGAGTCGGAATTTTTGTACCTCGCGGCATTCGGCTATAAAATGGCGGGCGACTATGCGAAGGCGCACGATTTTGCGCAGCGTCTCTATGCGCGTAACTTGCAGCACGAACGCAATCTCGTGAATATAATAGATCTGCTTCTCTTGCTGGAGCAAGTCGACGAGGCGGAAAACATTCTCGAAGTGTTGCTGAAATATTTCCCGCATAATGCGAAAATCGTGCGTCTTAAAAAGGCGATCGAAGAGGCGCGTCCGCGCATGAGCGCATGAGTTGGCGCAAACAGTCGATTCTTTCGGCGCAGCAATTTACGCCGACCGATCTTGCCGAGATTCTCGAAATGTCGCGCGCGCTCGAAGCCATGCTTCGCACGCGGCGTAACCTCAAGCTTCTCGACGATTATATTCTCGCGACACTTTTTTTCGAGCCGTCGACACGCACGCGCCTATCTTTCGAAGCGGCGATGCACCGTTTAGGTGGGCGCGTGATTTCCACGACCGGCGTGCAGTTCTCGTCGCTCGCCAAAGGAGAAACGCTCTTCGATACTTTGAAGATGGTCGAGTCGTATAGCGACATTTGCGCGATCAGACATTCTGTCGAAGGTGCGTCGACGCTCGCTGCGCGGAGCATAAAAATTCCCGTGATTAACGCCGGCGATGGGGCAGGGGAGCATCCCACGCAAGGGTTACTCGATCTCTATACGATTCATAAGCGCGGCTATTTAACGAACGATAAACTCTCGATAGCGTTTGTCGGCGACATTCGCTACGGTCGAACGATTCATTCGTTGCTGCAATTACTTTCGCACTATAAAGTACAAATGACATTCATCTCTCCCCCCGAGCTGGCGTTGCCCGATAAATACCGGCGACTGCTCGATGCGGCGCACGTCGCGTGGCAAGAAACGACCGACATCGCCGCGCTGCGCGAGGCGAATGTCGGCTACGTGACGCGCATTCAAGAAGAGCGCTTCACCGATCGCGCAGAATACGAACGCTTCAAAGATGCGTATATTATCGATCTTGAATTAGTGAATTCGTGCCGTAAAGATCTCATCGTCATGCATCCGTTGCCGCGCCTTTCCGAAGTCGCGACCGACCTCGATAATCACCCGGCGGCGGTCTATTTCGAGCAAGCGCATAACGGGCTCTACGTGCGCATGGCGCTCATTTTGGGATTATTAGATGTTCCACTCCCTTAAAGGGCGTGCGTTAAAATGCGCAACCGTGCCCGAATGGCCTTATTCAAACCGCGTTAAGACCGAATAGCCGTGTTCGGCGAACAAGCCTTCGGCTTCTGACATGAGCGCGATTGCATCGCTGCCGGCTTTAAGCCCCGCTTCGCTGAGGCGCTGCCAAGTGACGCGGCGATAAAACGAATAGACGCTCACTCCCGAGGCGTGCCGCGCGGCACCTGCGGTCGGCAGAATATGGTTGGTGCCCGAATAGTAGTCGCCCGCAGCAACGGGAGCCCACGCGCCTAAAAAAATACTCCCCGCGACTTTAATCTGGGCCATAACCGCGTCGTCGTCGCGCGTCTGTATCTCTAAATGCTCGGGCCCGTAGCGGTTCGATATGTTCGCCGCTTCGGTCAAAGAGTCGACGATGAGTACTAAACCGTTGCGGCGAATCGATTCGAGAGTAATCTGCCGCCGCTTCTCGCCTTCGGCGCGGCGTTCGAGCGCTGCGATAATCTCTTTTTCGACGCGCGCGGCGAGGTCTGCGGATGTCGTAATGAGAAGCGCCTGCGCGTTTTCATCGTGCTCCGCCTGCGCCATGAGATCGTGTGCGACAAAACGCGCGTTGGCGCTGTCGTCGGCGATAATCACCACTTCGCTGGGGCCGGCAAACGAATCGATGCCGCACAAGTTTTCACCGGCGACATGGCTCTTGGCGGCGGCGACATAAATATTGCCGGGGCCGTAGATAAAATCGGCGGGTTTGATTTCAAGTTCGCTCACACCGTACGCCGCCGCAAAAATCGCTTGCGCCCCGCCCGCTTGCAAGACGCGATCGGCACCTGCAAGATGCGCCATCGCGAGCACGATATCGGCGACGCGACCGGTTTTAGATTCGGGAGGGGGTGGAGTCATGAGCGTGATGTTGGCAACACCCGCAATGCGCGCTGGCAAAACCCCCATGAGTACGGTCGAAGGGTAGAGTGCTTTGCCGCCGGGCACGTAAAGCGCGACGTTATCGAAAGGAATAAATTTTACACCAAGGGTATTACCGGCGATATCGGTCGAGAAACCGGCTTGGCGTTGTTTTTCGTGAAACGCGCGAATGTTTGCCGCGGCTTTCTCGAACGCCGCGTACGTTGCGCCGTGCGTTGCTTTGACGCGCGCTGCCGCGCTTTCGAGCGCATCGGGGCCTAATACCAGAGGTGACGGTACTTGGCCGTCGAAGCGTTCGATTGCCTTTGTTAAAGCGGCATAACTATGCGCGCGAAATTCGGCGGCGAGCGGCAGTATCGTAGTGTTGCGCACCTCGGCGAGATCGAGGCCCGCGCGGCTATAGAGTTGGCGGCGCGCATCGCTCGAAAGCTCGCTGTAGCGTCGAATTTTTAAGAGGGGGTCTGCCATGATTGTCAAATAACGCGCGCCGTCAAAAGCACAATCAAAAACAGCGGGTCAAATATATGTCAGCGCTTCGAAATCTTTATCGATCAGCGAGCGGTTCACCGTGTGAATCGCGACGCGGTAGGCGATGTACTGGTTCTGCGAGCAGAGGTTGCGGTAGCAGACGAGATCGAAGCCGTAGATTTGCGATCTAAAATAATTGCCGTTGGCGATTTTGACTTCTATGTCGTCGGCGCAAAATTTGAGCGCATCGTCGAGCAAGTTAAACGCTTCGGGATGTAGAAATTCGTTGCGGTGAACAAATGCCCCGTCGCGTTGCATGGCGATGAGAATTTTAACACGGTACTGTTGCATATAGCCGACTTATTATCATCGGCCCCGATTCGAGTCGAACTTGAGCGAGTAAAGAAACTCGAAGCGAGCTTCGCTACTCGCTCCAGCGAGTAACGTGCTGTCTTAGCCGCCGACGAACGAACTTAAATCGACGTCTTTATCTTCTTTATCGCCGCCCTCACGGCCATCGGCACCCAAGCTCATAATCGTATATTTTGCGCCGTCGATGCGGTAGCGATAGGGAGTACCGAAAGGATCCATCGGCTTTTTCTTGAGGTATGGCCCTTGCCAGTTTTGCACTCCCGAAGGCTGCGTCGTCAGGGCATCGAGGCCTTCGTCGGTCGTCGGAAAGCGGCCTGCGTCGCGCTTAAACTCGTCGAGTGCGTTTTGCATATTCATATAGTCGGTACTCATTTGAATACGATTTTGATTTTTTGTGGCTTTTGCCTTATTCTCACCGAGTGAAGTAAAAAGTACGGCCATTAATCCGCCTAAAATGGCGATTACGACCAAAAGTTCGATGAGGGTAAAGCCCCGGCGTTTAACAATTTCTCTGACTTTCATGAACCAACCTTGAGGCGACCTAGCATGCGACAAGCAGAAAGTGCTTTGCTTTGCGGCGAAACCTTTAATGTTTACCTATGCGAAAGGCCATTGGCTCCCTTATCACGCTCGTTGTGAGCGCTCTGATTCTCTCGACGATTGTTTCGTTTTTTACACGCGACACTTTTCAAAACCTTCCGGTGAAAGCGTCGCTCGAAAACGTCAAATTGACGCGGCGTATGCAAGAGACCGCGTTCAGCGTTTCGGGCGAATACGTTTCGCGCTACGACTACAATTGGCTCTCCGAGAAGCTCAACGTACTTAAAAATACGCGCGGTAAGGGGGTGCTCCCTTTGCCGGTAAACTTTTACAGCAGTAACAACCTGATACAGGCGGAGTACCCCTTTGCCGGCTTAGACGTCGTCGACGCCGAGTGTAACGTGCGCAGCGAAAAAATTGGCGCGATTCGGCGCTATTTTAAGTCGTTACAGGTTGCGAATGCCGAAGGGAAAAAAGTCGCGCTGCGCGTCGCGTCGTTTCGGGCGCTGCCTGAAACGATTACGTTACGCTATAGCGATGCTGCACCCAAGGTCGATAAATGCCTTGCCGCAGAGCTTGCGGTACTCGGCGAAATTTCGTTTTTACAAGATAGCGTGAGCCTCGTCATGCCCGCATATAAATCGACGCGCGTCAATCTCTCGGCGGCAGAACGCGCAGAGCTCATTAGCCGTGTTGGGCGCAATATCTATACGGCGCTCGCCGAAGGCTACAAAAAGAACCCGACGCAAAAGGTTCGGGTGCTTTTGACCAACACGATTCCGTTTGCCTATGCGCAGACGCTCCCCTTTCATGAACTCGTCGGCCAATTTGTCGGGTTAACCCCTGAAGAGTTGACGGCGATTAAGAATGCGGCTTTGGCCGCGAACGGCGGCGCGACTTATATTCCCGACTTGGCCGACCGCATCGCGCTCGGCATCGACACTTCGGTTATTTGGCAACTTTGGCAGAGTGCGCGCGTGCCGTATTATAAAGATAATGTGGGCGAACCACTGCTCTACGAAGATATGCTGCTCGCGCTGCGTAAAGCGGTCACCGAAACCGACGCCACCGGCACGATTGCCGCGCGCAAGCTCAAAGCGATCTATGCCGCGTATGCACGCGATAACGACGAAAAGAAAAAATGGGGCGAAAGCATTAATTTGCCGTACCAACGTTCGAGCGTCGAGCGACTCATGAAATTACAATTACAGATGTTACTCGATGTCTACGATTTCTCGGCGGTGGGCGTCGAAAGCGATACGTACATAGCGTTTGAGATGCCGTCGCGGCAGCGCTTTCCGCTCTTGCATACGATCGTTAGGCCGCTAGCGCGCAAACTAGGTTTTGAAGAGAAAAAAGACGGCTCCGATCTCGGCGAACTCGAAAATTCATTATCGCTCGTGCGCGCAATGCTTGCGCAATCGGGTAAATAAACTCGCGTGCCGCATCCGTATACCGCCCTTGCATGGGGCATGGGGTTTTCGTTGCTGGGCTTTTGGGCGGCTTACGCCGTGCGCCGCGCGAATAACCGGCTGCACCGTGCGTTCGCACTATCAGGAGTTATTTTGAATATTTTGAGCAGCGTCTACTTGGTGTACGCCGTGCGCGTCTTAGGCATCGAAATGCCCGCGCGATTTGCCGAGGTGGTTGTGGTTGTGCATCGTATTTTTTCGGCGGCGATTGCATTGCTGATGTTTGCAATGCTCTACTCGGGCATTAAACGCCAGCGGCAGTTACATATTCGGCTACATTATTACTTTTTACCGGGTTACACGCTATCTTATATATCGGGTTTGGTGATTTTTTTTCCGTGAATATGAGTAATACAGCGGTTCAAACACCCGATTATATCGTTGGCACCGAGGCCGAGAGAGCGCACCTTGTCGAAATCCAGCAAAAAAAGTCTACCGATATCGATCACGACGATCTGAAATTTCTCGCGAACCGAATACGAAGAAATTCGATTGAAATGGTTTTCCGCGCGAATTCAGGACACCCTGGGGGGCCGTTAGGTTTAGCCGATATTTACGCCTACCTCTATTTTAAGATATTGAATCTCGCGGGCGAACACCGCGATCGCCTGCTCATCAGTAACGGGCATGTCTGCGCGGTCAGGTATAGTTCGATGGCGTTGCGTGGCCAGATCGCCGAATCGGAGCTCGCAACGTTTCGTCGCTTGGGTTCGAGACTTCAGGGACACCCGTCGACAAAATATTTACCCGAGGTTGAGAATTCGAGCGGCTCTTTGGGTCAGGGGTTAGCCAATGCGAGCGGCGTCGCGCTGGGCCTACGCTTGGCGAAAAATTCGGGCCGCATTTTTCTCGGCATGTCCGACGGCGAGTGCCAAGAGGGCATGACATGGGAAGCGGCAATGGCCGCAGCGCACAACAAGCTGACAAATTTGCACCCGTTTCTCGACTTCAATAATATCCAGATCGACGGCAAGGTCGAAAAGGTCATGGGCGTCGAGCCGCTCGACCAGAAATTTCTCGCGTTCGGTTGGCAAGTGCGCGTGGCCGACGGCCATAATTTTTCTGCGATTGCCGACGCATTCGCCTGGTCGCTCGAAAATACCGGTGTTCCTAAAATGATTCTTTTTAAGACGACGCTCGGCAAAGGCGTTTCGTTTATGGAGAACAACCCCGATTGGCACGGTTCGGCGCCGAACCAGAAAGACCGCGACGCGGCGATGCATGAATTAGAGATAGGTTAACCGCAGGCCTTCGCCTGTGGTTAACCTATCTTACAATAATGCGAAATATGAACGGGATAATTAAGACTCCCTTTTCTAAGAGCTCTTTCGGCGGTGGGCCGAAATCGTGCGCGGCGTAGAGCGCTTCGAGGCACGAGCGGTCGAGCGATTTGAAGCCGAGCGACGAAACGAGCTTCGCATCGCGTACCACGCCTTGGTCGTCGAGTAAAAACTGAATGTAGATGTCTTGGCTGGGGTAGGTCGTAAAGCGCGTATACCCCGCCGCATAATTCATGCGATGGTATGAATCGTCGAACGTCGGATAGGGGTCGCCCCCCGGCGGCGCCCAAACGTTTTGGATTTTATTGACCATCGAACGAAAATAGCTATAGTGCGCGTAGCGTACGGTCGGTATCGCCGGGCGCCCGGCGTAATCCCATGAGAGGGCAAAATCGTGTCGCCAACGGTAGTAGGCCGGTATACGCAGTTGCTCCGCCTGCACCTGCGGTTCGGTTTCTTCTTTCTTCGGCGCCACGGCAATGCGCACACGCCCTTCTTTTGCGGTAATAATTTTTTTGTATTTTTTTAAGGTTACGATGCGCGCTTGGCGCGGCTGTACTTCGCCCGGCGAGAGAACATAATCGTTGGAAATCGATTCAAAGCCTTTGGCTTTGGTCAAATCGCCGCGCGCCTCGCTGTCTTTATCCGAGAGAAATTTGACAGTTTCTTTCTTCTTTTGTTTTTCGACGTGCGTGTTTTCTAACAACGCTTGGATGATTTTTTGATCGGGCTTATTTTCCGCATTCTGTTTCTCGCCGAGAAATAGCGAGCGCAAATCGATCTCAAGAAACAGCAGCGAAAGAGTACAGAGCGCGAGAATCGCCGCAAGAAAACGAGAAAATGCCGCGTTAGAAATCTGCCGCGACGAGGTCGAATTTTCCACGTTTTCGAAGTATGCCTTCACGGAGGTCATGGATTTCCTTTGCGTTGCCCTGCCCGGTGCGCTTTATATACAGATCGAAGAGGCCGAGCGCCGCTGTATAGTCATTTATTAAAGCGTTTACCTTACTACAATTTAGTATAAATTGCGGGTGGCGACTTTTTTGCGGATCGATTTTGGTACAGAGTTTTGCCGCACTTTTCAAGTCTTTGAAGTTAATGACAAATAGCTTCAAAAGTAAGAACTCCGCCTCTTCGTCGTTCGCGTGGATTTCGAGAAATGCGCTCAACGCTTCTCGCGCCCGATCGACTTCCTTGAATTGCAGGTAAATTGCCGCCACGCGCCGCACCGCCGCGCCGTCGGGCAAACGTGCCGCCGCGATACGCGAGAGTTGTTGCATCGCTTCGTCTTTATCGCGTCGGCCTGCATAGAGCTCGGCGAGACGAATATATGCGCGCGTGCGATAGGGCTCTTTCAAATCGGTATCGGTGACCGACTCTTTGAGCATTGCAATCGAAATATCTTCGGTTATTTTCTCGTTTGTGAGCAGAGTACCTTTTCCGTAAAGTGCAAGCGGTTCGTGATTGTTGCTGCGCAGCGCACGGTCGAAAAAATCGAGTGCCGAAGTCTGTTTCCCTTGCTCCATGAGCAAAATACCTTCTTCTGATAATGCGCGGGAGCGTCCGCAATACATTGTGAACACGCTTACAAACAAAGCTGCAAAAAAGAATCGTGTAGAGCGAAATCGATAGACTCTGGCGATCAAAATGCCGTCCGCATTATTTTGGTGCTATTGTCGGAGTACCAACTTTATCGACTAAATCTTCTAATCGCAGAAATAGCGATTCGATTTTCGATTTTGCCGCAGTGAGCGGCTGCGCCGCGTCGGTCGAACGCACGACAAATTCTTGCTCTTTGGTCGGGCCGAAGACTTCAATCTCTTTGGCGATTCCCGCAGAAAGTACAATCTTGATTTTACCGTATGCGGGTGGCAATACCGTTTCTTTCCAAAATTTGACGCCGGTCAAGTCGGTGAGGTCGCTCGTGAACGTACTCACGCGCGCTTTGTCGGTTGCGCGCACCGGGTCGAGCGTTAAGACGCCTTTCGGGTCGCTCTTAAGAGTAAACTGTTGCTTTCCCGTGACATAGATTTCGGTAATATTCTCTTTCGCAATCTTTAAGATCGTTCGGTCGCGGTACATATCGACTTCTTGGTTCCAGTCGCCGCGTAGAAAGCCTTTGACCGCATAGACCGCGGTGTCGTCGCTGAGGCGAATAAAGCTCGCGTTACCCGAGCCGGAAAACTTGCCGAGAAACGCCTGTGCAATTTTTTCGCCGTTCTCGCCTTCGAGTACGATCTGGAAATCGGTATCGCGTACTTCGTATTCGCCTTGCTTGTCTTTGTTCGACGACACTTCTTGATACTTGCGCGCTTCAAAAACATTTTTTAGTCCCGTGTCGACTTTGCTCGCATCGGCTTTTTGGACGCCGGTAATGGCGGTACCTTCGAGCGACCAGCCGTCGGTCGAGCGCGTGAAAATACGCCGCTGCATACCGTCGGTAGTCGTTACTTTTTTTACGCGCTCGGCGCGACCTTTGAAAAGCGGTTTTGATTTCTCATAGTTACTTTCAAAGAACAGAAACGGGTCGTTGACCAGAAACGCGAGAATGAATGTGACGCCGACAACTGCGGCAAGGATAATATTCTTTTTTTCTCTTTGCATAATTAAGCTTCCGTTGGTTTGGCAGAGTTTGTATTCTCGTTTACGAGAGTTTGATTTTTACGCTTCATGAGGCGGTAGCTGCCGAAGACTCCGATACCCAAAAGCGGCGCGACAAAAGCTAAGAGCGTAAAAAATTTGCGCGTACCTTCTTCGACAAGTTTCGCTTTGATACGCGGCGAGGATTTCTTGCGTAACTCGACTAAATCTTCGTTACCATGCATGATGTCGATTGCAGAAAAGAAAAGCTTGAGATTTTCTTCAAGAAGCGGCGCACCGGTCATTTGCGTTAAAATCAGCATCATGTTACTGAGCGCGTAGGGAGTACCCACGACCAGAATACGACTGTCTTTCTCGGCGGCCTTCAGAAACGTTTTCGGCGCTTCTTTCGGTAACTCGCCGGTCGCAAATTGGCTCGGGAATTTGCCTTGAATCATGAGCGCAAGATTATGCGTGCCGGTATTTTGCTTGGGTGCCGCGAGCATTTCACCCATTTTGGCGGGGTCGAGAAAGGCGAAATTGGCCTGCGCCCACGCATCGGCGGTCGATTTTGCGAGAATATCGATCTTGAATTTGCCGGCGCCGTCGCCCGTCGGCAAGATCGTCGGGTTAATCTTGACGCTGCTGGTATACGGCATGATGAAGGCGGCATTACCTTTCGACGCTAAGTTGTTTTGGCTCAAATTATCGCGCGGGACGATAACCCACGGTGGGTATGGCAGCTTTTCCATTTGGAAGTTATTGATCGGTTGCACAAATGGTATAAAATAGTTGGGTTTGGGCTCGTTGACCATATCGGTTGCCAGGTCGATACCATAGCGCTTCAAGAACTCCACGAGGTCGGGATTACCCGGCGCGGCCATGAACTGCTGGCTGAAATTGATTTCCATTCCCGAGGCGGCGACTATGAGATTACCGCCACGCATCACGAATTGGTCGATACGAAATTTATCAATCGGTTCGAGTTTTCCCGGCTGAACGATAATGAGCGTCGAGACCTCGACGGGAATATCTTGCGTCGTCGTGTTGATTTCTAAGATGTCGCCGTAGAAGGCCGAAATCTTGTCGGCAAAAACCGAAAGCGAATTCGGATTTTGCTCTTTCTTGAGACTGAAATTACCGTGGCTTGCCAAGATTGCAATTTTCTTTTCATTCGGTTTGACCATTTTGAAAATCTTTGCCGTAAGTTGATTTTCGAGATCGTGCTGTTCGTAAAGGCTGATGAGATTATTCAACGGTTCAGATTTAGAGCCGTATGAAATCCCCAAGCCAAAATAAATCGCTTGCGCCTGCGCCTTTTTAGAACCGCGTACCGCGATATCGAGTTGCTGCACACCGAGCGACTTTGCGCGTTCTGCCGCCGATTTATCGTTATCGGGGTCGAGAATTGTGAGCTTGACGCGGCCGCGCGAGGCGGAGACATATTCGGTTACAAAATCGCGTGCTTTACGCGAAACCAAAACCGCCTCGTCGGGCAAATCGTTTGAAACAAAAAGCTCGATTGTCGCACGCTCGGGTAAATTACGGAGTAATTTTTTTGTCGTGCTCGATATGCGCATCGCGCCGGTCGACGACAAATCGAAGCGCACGTACGCACCGTAGCTTAACCAGCTAAATGCAAAAAATAACGCGACGTAGAGTATCGTCGATGCGCGGCGCGAGGCAAGAAATGCTTTAATATTTTCCATGGTGGCTTAAGTCCCTTTGCGAAAGTTTTCGATGCTAATCTTGTTCAAGTAAAGAAAGAGCGCGGCAAACGCAATGTAATAGAGTAAATCGCGCGAGTCGAGCAGGCCCGAGGCGAGCGAGTCGGCGTGCCACGAAACCGAGAGAAAGCCCAAAAGCTCTTTGAACGGGCCAAAAAATTGCAACACCGGCTGATAGCCCAGAAGGTAGATAAAAAGGCAGGCAAGAAAACTCAATAGAAATGCGGTAATCTGGTCGCGGGTCAGCCACGAGATATAGAGGCCGAGCGCGATGTACGCCGAACCCGAAAGCCACGCGCCGAGGTATGAACCAATGAGCACCATCACATCGGGCGAGGCGACGATAAACGCAATGAGTGGCAACGTCAAGGTCGTGAGTAGCGCGATACCTAAAAAGCACAGCGCCGAGAAATATTTGCCAAGAATCAGTTCGAGCTCGCTATAGGGTAGCGTGAGTAAAAGCTCGATGGTGCCGCTGCGGCGCTCTTCGGCCCACAGCCGCATCGTAATCACCGGGATAAACGCCAGATAGATGAGCTTCAACATATCGAAGAGGCCTTGTAGCGAATAGCCGCGATCCCAAAAGCGAGTAATGAAGAAGAAGAGAAAATTTACCAGGATTGCAAAAATCCCTAAAAATATATAGCCGATGGGAGTATTAAAATAATTCGCAAATTCGCGGCGAAATATAGTCTTTACATTCGACCAATCCAAATCGATTTTTTTCAAAATATCCATAATTTCTCCGTCGTTATTAGTTCGTTTTGGTGGTTAACCGCGCAAAGACTTCTTCGATACTCTGTTTTTGTAAAAAAAGTTCGCGTAACAGCCATTTTTCGGCAACACACAGGTTGAAGAGTTTTTCGTTAAAGCCCTGGCCCGTCTGCGCACTGAAACGGGTCTCGACATCGCTTTCAGAGATGACTTGCACACTTTCGCCAGCAGCGACAAGGTTGCGCAATTTTTCTAATTGCGACGCCTGCTTGCCCTTGAGTGCGAACTCCCACGTTTCATGGCCTTCTTTGCGGCGCAAAATTTTATCGAGTTTTTCGTCGAGCACGATGCGGCCGTCGGCGATGATGATTGCGCGCTCGCACGTATCTTCGACTTCTTTCAAAATATGCGTACTCAGGATAATCGTCTTTTCTTTCGACAGTTCGCGAATGAGTTGGCGGATTTCTTGAATCTGGTTAGGGTCGAGCCCCGAGGTCGGCTCGTCGAGAATCAAGACTTGCGGGTCGTGTAAGAGGGCAGCGGCTAATCCCACGCGCTGTTTATAGCCTTTAGAAAGATGCAAAATGGGGGAGTACAAATAGCGTCCCAAGTCCGTTACTTTGACAGCCTTTTCAATACCGTGAGTTGCCGCCGCTTCGCTGAGGTTGCGGCTTTCGGCGATAAACGCCAAGAACTCAGCGACGAGCATGTCGGGATATGAACTCGCGCTTTCGGGTAAATAGCCGATGAGCGATTGCACTTCTTTGCGCGACTTCTGCACATCGTGGCCGCCGATAATCGCCGTGCCGGCGCTCGGTTCGTAAAAACCGGTGAGCATGCGCATCGTTGTCGTCTTGCCCGCACCGTTCGGGCCCAAGAGCGCGACGACTTCGCCCTTACCGATTGTGAAGCTGATTTGTTTTACGGCTTCGTAGTCGCCGAAAGATTTTTTGAGTCCTGAAACAGAAACCATGACGCGCGATAAAAAACAAAATGTATGCGTCAAGCGTAAAGAGAAACTCGTCTCGCGAAGCGTTGACGCCCTCTCTAAAATACAGTTTTCGACTGAATCAAGTTATACTGGGACATTATTCTTGTTTAATTTTCTACGAAGCATTCGATCGTCTTTAATACCGTCGTCGGCGATGGCTGTCGCCGTTGGTCTCGCCGTTTTTACGCACGCCGGTATTTTCGGACAGCCAGAACGTTTCTTAGGCAAGAAAATTACTAAAATAGAATTTAAGGGCAATTTCAATATTTCGCGCGATGCGCTCTATCACGATATCATCCAAATGAAAGTCGGCGAGCCGCTGACCTTGCCGCTTTTGAACGGCGATATCAAAGCGATTTTCGGCGAAGGTTCGTTCTCGTATGCGCGCGTCGAGGGCGAAGATCATAACGGCGGCGTCGCGATTACGTTTCACGTACAAGAGCGCCCGCGCGTGCGCGAGATCAACTTTCTCGGTTTAGAAGAACTCTCGGCGACCGACGTGCAGCAGGCGATACCGATCAAAGAAGACGAGGTGTATAGCGAGCGCAAAGTCTCCGATTCGATACAGCGCATTCTCGGCAAATACCGCGAAAAAGGTCTTTTCAACGCGAGCATTCGCGTGCGCAAGAGCGAAGTCGACCCAAAGCGCAATACGATTAGCATCACGTTCGTCATCGACGAGGGCGAACATATCAAGATTGCGAAGATCAACCTGCTCGGCGTGACGAAAGCCGACCCCGAAGATATCATGGCGGTGATGGAGCTCGAAGAAGACGGCTTTATCGCCGACGGTACGTTCAAGAACGAAATTTTCGAGAAAGATAAAAATGCGATTTTAGATTTTTATAAGAATCAGGGTTTTCTCGACGCCGAGCTCGAAGACGCGCGCTACGATTACCGCTGGAAAAACCCCAAAACGCAAGAAGAGCGTGTCATAGTTATTACCTACAAAGTCAAAGAGGGGGATCAATACTTCTTCGACGGCTATAACGTGACGTGGGACGACCGCTTTCTAAATCCGACAACAAAGAAACAACTCTTCACCGCCTCGCGTATTCAAGAATTTTTCGAGTACACAAATTCCGACGTCGGTGCAGTGCTCGACAACGGCAAGTTCACGCGCGACCGGGGTATCGTCAACTATCTCTATTCGCAAGAAGGATATATTTATGCGCGCGTGCAGCCCGAGCGCACGACGATTACCCTCACAAAAGAAGCGATTGCAGAAAAGCGCAATACGCCGCAACAAAAAGAATCGGAAAAAGAAGGCGAAGATTATTATCATCTCGATCGGCTCACGCGCATTCTCGAAAACAACCCGCACATGAAGGGTAAGAAATTTATCCACACTAAATTTATTATTTCCGAAGGCGACAAGGGCTACATTGAAAGTATCATCATCAAAGGAAACAAAAAAACCTTAGACAAAGTCATCCGCCGCGAGATGCTCATTAAGCCCGGCGAATTGTTCCAATCGGAGCTTGTGCAGCGTTCGCGCGAGCGTATCCATAACCTGCAATTTTTCAAAGAGGTGAACGTCGATGCGCGCCCGGGTTCAGCCGAGGGTAAAATGAACCTCGTGATCGATGTCGACGAGCAACCGACGGGCACGATCTCGTTGGGCGGTGGTTATGGTACGTACACCGGTTTCTCGATCTTTACCGAGGTTTCTGAAAACAACCTCAACGGTACCGGGCAGCGCGTTTCGGGGCGCGTCGAGTTCGGTCCGCTGAGAACCGCACTCGAGGCGTCGTGGACAGAGCCGTGGCTATTCGATAAACCGTGGTCGCTCACGCTCACTGCTTTTTATAGCCGTCGGCAAGTGCTCTCGGCGTCGATCAATATTGCGTCGAACTCCGAGACCTCGACGTATTACCTCGACACGATGGGTGCGACGATCGGTATCGGGCATCGCCTCTTTGTCAACTGGGGGCATTACCACCGTTGGACACCGCAATTTTACGTTGCGTCGAGCCCTTCGAGCATGGTCGACGACAGTGTATTCTTGCTTACGCAGTACGGCTGGATGTTCAAGAACATGTTCACGAACGGTATCTTCTACGATAACCGCGATAACATTTTTAATACGACACACGGTTTTCGCTTCGAGTTCTCGCACGACTTTGTCGGTAGCGTGTTGGGTGGCCAGTCGCATTATATGCGTTACTATCCGCAGTTCGACTTTTTCTGGTGGCTGATGGATTTCACGCTCTTCAATACGATTCGCAAGAATGTACTCAGGCGGTGGCGTATCGTGCAAGAGGTGCGCGCGTCGGCGACGTTTACACAAACGATGTCGCCGGTTTGGGATAATCAGGTGAATTCGCAAATCCCGTACGTGCAGGTACAAGACCGGCTCTATATCGGCGGTTACGAAAGCTTGCGCGGATGGACGCTGTTCGATAGTTTCTATCAGGGTAACGCGAACTCGTGGCGCGCGGGTGGTAGTAATCGTATCTTATTTGGAACAGAGCTTCGCGTACCCATTGAACCTTCGCTTTTTTGGCTTGTACTTTTCTTCGATGCGGGTGCGCTCTATCAAGACATGTCGCAGTATTCGTTTACTTCGGCGACACCGGCGCAGACGTTGGCAGATTATCATAATGCCGCTTTGACAAAGCAAAATTTCTCGCTCAATTATTTTCGCTATAGCTGGGGCTTTGGCTTTCGTTTACAGATTCCGATTTTGCCGCTGCGTATTTATATGGCAAAACGCCTGCTTTGGGATGATAGCGCCGGTTGGTTTGTCGACTACCCGGGGCAAGGTGGGTTTCAATTTGTGTTCGGTATCGGCGATCGCCGCTTTTAGCGCCACATGAATCGTCGCCTCGTTCTCATCGGCCGCCACGACTTAACGCCGCTTGCAGCGAATTGGTGCGGCAGCGTCTTTGCCGATAAAGCAGCATGGAGTTCTGAAACTCTAAGAATCGGTGAAAATAGTTTTGTTAAGCTGGTAATCCCCCTTCAAGAAATAACCGAACCCGACGAGCGAGCACTGCGCTCGACGCTACTCGATTACAAATCGCAGCTTGCGGGTTATGCGTTCTTGCAGGCGGAGATACAAAAAATATCGATGGCATTTTTCGATACCGATTCGACGTTCATCGACCAAGAAGTTATCGACGAAATTGCCAATTTTGCGGATGTCAAAAATAAAGTCGCTGCAATAACCGAACG
>JAFEGD010000038.1 GCA_018240245.1 Spirochaetota bacterium
CCAGTTCAAAGCGCGATCGCTCGTGGCAGATCGCCGCATTGCAGCGCCTCTGGAACTTGAGTTATCCAGAAGCCGATCTGATACGGCAGATTTATCTGCGCGACGGTCGACTCTTGCAGCAGCGAATGCGTCTTTGATTTTCGGCTCAGCGACCAAACCAAAGACGGTCGCGCGTGAGACTCCGCAACGAAATCTTACTGGTTATCGCGATGATTATTTGGGCTGGCTCGTGGACTTCGGGCAAGCTCGTCGCCAATACCGTCGACGCGCGCTTGACGCTCTTTTGGCGCTACGCATTTTCAGCGCTCGCGCTCGCGCCGCTGATTCCATTAAGCGGTGAAAAATTTCGTATCACTCTGCGCCAAGCGTTGTGGATTTCACTCGGCGGTCTCATCATGACCGTGTACACGTTTCTTTTTTTTATCGGTCTTAAGACCGGCTATGCGGGGGCGGCAGGCGTGCTCGTCACCGCGATGAATCCGATTTTCACGTATTTCTTAATGCGCGTCATTTACAAGCATGCGCTTTCGCGGCGCGATGCGATCGGTTTATTCTTAGGGCTGATCGGCGGCGGAGTGCTTCTCGAAATATGGCATACGTCGAGTGAACAGCTTTTACTTTCGGGCAATTTGATTTTTCTCGTTTGCGCGCTTGTTTATGCGTTAGTCACGATCACGACGAATGCCGCAACGCGCACGACGCCGATACTCGTCTATTCGTTTTACGTCAACGCCTTTGGAGCGATTCTTGTACTGCCGTTTATTGGCGGTGATCTTTTACATTCTCCGCCGCTAACGGATCATAATTATTGGTTTAATATTTTTTATCTCGGCGTTATCTCAAATTCGTTCGCGACTACGATTTATTTTTATGCTGTGAAAAAACTCGGTTCGGCGCGCGCAAGCTCATATATCTTTATCGTCCCCGCGACGGCGCTTTTTATCGCCGCATGGTATCTACACGAACCCGTGAAGGCGGCGACTGTCGCGGGCGGCATTATCGCACTCGTCGCGGTGACTTTACTGCGCGGCGAGACCCGACGCGATGCGAAATAGAGAGCCCAATTATTTATCGTCGTCAATTATGTAATGGCGTTAGTATATTCGGCTTCGTATTTCTGCAATGGCATTCCAATGATGATAACGTACAAAAGGGCTTGATTTCTCTCGTTCTTTTCGGCTAATTAATCCCTCGTGCCAATAAGCCACTACAGCACGGCGAACACCGCCCAAATGAAGAAATCTTTTTGTTTCTGAAAATGATGCGTGAAATCCGACAGATACACCACGCGGCATCGATGAAGAGTACACTGTTCGCGAGATATCGCCATCATGCTTCATTACCCAACGACGAACATCTTTAATATCAAGTATGAGTTCGTCCATATATATCATATGGTAACGCAAATTATCATGACTGGGCATCGTGACGAATGCGACTTCATGCCGACCAATGTTGATCGTAAAATAGCGCCCACCCGACGTGCGTGGAAAAAGTGAAAAAGTCCAAATCCCTTGAATGTCAAGGCAGTTCAAGAGCCCTGTAAATCTCAATAGATCAATTAAGTAATCCGTATATTGCTCATCTTGAAACATTCGATCTATCTTGGGTTTACCGACAATTTGAGCAGGCTTAATTTCTTTTAGTTTCTTTTTCGCTGAATTGAGTGGTACGCCAAATAACTCTTTTTGCTGCCTCACGGACTTAATCAATTTGCTGCGAAATGAATAGTGAATTGATGCTTCAACCGAACGCCAATCCGAAACCTGTCTAAAATCAGCGAGGGTCCACGGCCCCAAAGATCGATAAGGTTCACTTGCATTAATCTCTTTAATTCTTTTCATCGGGGGGAAATCAGTCCCCCCAATTTTGATGAAATTTGAATTTGGCGAAGTTAATATATAGATATATCCGATTTTACTCTTAACCATTGGTCTTTGTTATAGCAGAAATCTGAAGCTGATTCCTATAGATTGCCATCAGAGGCACTGATAACAAATTTTCTCTTAAATCAATCTTTATCCTGATCCATTAGCTGTTTAATCGTCTCAGCCATGACTTCGGGCTGGTTCTTGAATTTTACGCCGTTTACGGTAATCTCTTCTTTACCGATCTGCACTCCCGTTTTGCGGGGAATGCTGCTTGCAAAACTATCGCGCGGCTCGCTGCTCGAAGCGTACGCATCGAGCGGCGACATCTCGCCGTCATCCGCAGCTGTGGCATTTTCGCTAATATCGCCTGCGGTGCCGTCGTGCATCGCCTCATCGGAGAGCGCGGGGTTCACTTCGCCGGTTTCTAAACCTTGGTGCTCCATCGCATCGATCGCTTCGGGAACTTTTTTCGCGAGCAGCGTGTAGATAAACGTGCCGAGTAAAAACATGAGTAGCCCGCTCACGATTGGCCGGGCAATAAGCGATACGACGCTGCTACCCGATATAATAGTAAAAACGAGTGCTACGAGTATCCCCAAGACCGCGAGGAGCGAGCTGAGTTTCAAGTGCGCTGCGGTAAAAAGCGTGGGCATAGTTCATGGAAGAACAGAGACACGAGCTGACAAGGATGTCATCTTTGCGAGTGGCATGGTTCACGGATGAGCCGGGGCACAGGTCATCTTTGCGCGTGCCATGGTTTAACTCGCCGGGCTAAAAATTTTTCTAAAAAAAGCGCCCACACCCGATTCGCTGCGCTTCGTCAATTCTTGTTCGAGAATACGCGAGGCGACGATGTCGAGACACGCAGCCGCTTTACAATTCGGGAAAAGTAAATAAAACGGCTTCTGGCGCCGAATCGACTTCTGCACATTTTCATCGTCGTAGATAAATCCTAAATTTTCGACGCGCACGTTCAAAAACTGGTTTGAGATATTGATAACGCGCTCGGCGACTTTCTTGCCTTCGAGCGACGACGTCGCGCGATTCACCAAGAGTTTGATATTTTTTTCAGGCGCGACCAGAACTATCGATTTGATAATACCGTACGCATCGGTGATCGCCGTCGGTTCGGGAGTCGTCACAACGATAACCTTATCCGCAGGCAGGGTGAAGCCGACAACGTTGGACGAGACGCCCGCGCCGGTGTCGATGAGCATGAAATCGTAGCCGGTGAGCTTCTCGAATGCCGCGACAAGGTTCGAGCGCTCTTTGTCCGAAAGATTCGCGAGCATGCTATAGCCCGACGCGCCGGCGATAATGTCGAGCCCTTCGGGAGTGCGAATGATAATAT
This sequence comes from Spirochaetota bacterium, assembly GCA_018240245.1. Lineage (GTDB taxonomy): Bacteria > Spirochaetota > Leptospiria > Turneriellales > Turneriellaceae > Turneriella. The sequence continues at coordinate 3,223 of JAFEGD010000038.1, forward strand.
CTTCGAGCTCTTTGTGCCCTTTGATAACATGGTAGAGATTGAACTTGGGTACGACGCCGAGTAGCACGTTGATATTCGCGAGCCCCAAGTCGGCATCGAAGAGTAAGACTTTCTTACCCGAGGCGGCAATCGCAAGCCCCAAATTGACGCTCATCGTCGATTTACCGACGCCGCCCTTGCCGCTCGTCAGTGTAATGATTTGCGTCGTCGTGCCGGGTTCGGTTTTTCCGACCATCTGGCGTAAGGTACTTGCTTGATCCACTTTAGATTTCCCTTCTTTTATTTTCGATCATTTATGTCGTTTTCATCAAGCCATTTTTTTAATAATGCATCCGCCATCACCAACCGATCGGCGTCGAGCCAATCGCGCGCCACGTCTTGGCCGTTTGTCAGCATCGAGAACGGCTTATGCCACGTATCGGCGACCTCGACGATCGGCGCGAAGCTATAACTCTCGTCGATTTTGCTGATAATAATTTTCGCGTAGTTAAAAATCTCGAACCGATCGAAGAGCAAGCGCGCGTCTTGCAAGCGCGTCGTCGCCGGTACGACCAAGTGCGTTTCGATTTCGTGTTGCGTACCGATCGCATTAAAAAAATTCTTTTGCCGCTCGAGAAATTCGTTATTGATCGGGCTTGAGCCGCTCGTATCGATCAAAATAAAATCGGCGTGCGAGTTTTCGATAGCCGTTTGTAACTCTTCGCCGTTGCGGCAGACGCGGCACGGTATATCCATAATGCGCGCGTAGACTTTGAGCTGCTCAGTCGCGGCGATACGGTAGTTATCGATCGTCACGAGTTCGACGCTGCGCTTCTGCACGACGCTGAGGCGCGCCGCTAACTTCACCAGCGTCGTCGTCTTACCGGCGCCCGTCGGCCCAACCAGCGTCACGATGCGCTGCCCGCCGCTTACCGTCGTGCGAATATGTTCGGCGAGCACCTCGCGCGCACGCGCATGAATTTTTTTACGCAGTTTGTAGTCGGTTGCGGCGACTTCGGCGCGCGTGCGCATCGCGAGCGACTCGGCAAATTTTCCGCTGAACCCCATCGCGACCAAATGTTCGAAGAGCGCCATGAGTTCGCGCTCTTTCACGATTTCAAAATCGGGACCGCCCTTGTCTTTGAGCGTCGCTTTGAGTTCGACAATTTCCGCTTCGAGGCGGCGAATCTGTTCGCTCGAGGGGGGATTGATACTGATCGGCAAAATTTCTTTCTTAAGCGTCGGATAAACTTCGCGCGCGATAGACTCTTGCGCCGGTGCGAACGGGCCTTCGATTTTTTCTGGACTACTCGGTCGACGCATCGTTGTGCGATTGAGCATCTCTTCGAGAAGCTTCATCTTGTTATCGATGCTCTCTTCTTTTTTCTTCGGCGCAATTTTGTTCTTCTCAAGAATCGCACCTTGAATTTCCCAGCGAGTGGCGCGCGTGAGCTTGCCCCAAACCGATTTAATCGGCACCTCGCGTTGCGCCGAAATCAACACATCTTCGCCGCTGCCATATTTGCTACGTACTTTC
>JAFEGD010000039.1 GCA_018240245.1 Spirochaetota bacterium
CTGCGGATGCCCTCTTCTGGCGCAAATACCGGCGCAATCAGCTCTTCTTCTCCCCTGACCTGCATCTTGGCAAACATGGCTAATTTTTCCGCGTCTACCTTGTCGGTTTTCTTATTCACGAAAGAAATCAGCTTCATCTTATACGGATTAACCACGATGACCTCTTTAACAAGTGGACGCACGCGATCGACAAAGCGAAAAGTATTGCAACTCGCCTCGACAGATTTTGAGCGCAGCTTAAATGCTGCGCTCCTTCCCAATTTTCTATCCGAAGGAGCTGCTAATCGGCCCTACGCGCCAAAGATGCCCTGCGCCCGCCGGCCTGTGGGCCTGCATTGGCGGGCTCGGGCACAAAATGGCTTGCGGCGAAGATAACGGCGGCGATCTGAGGCCAGGATGTTGAGAAGCAATCAAAGCACTAAGAATAAGTCACGCTTCGTGTTTTTTCCGTGCTAATGGCAGCCACTACATCTGGCTCAGCGACACATACAAGAATAGGTTGCGCCCCGCTGAGCTATATTCTTCTTTTCGCGCTGAAAGAAGTCCCCGCTGTGCGAGATATGTCTAATATCTCGCGCGCCGCGAAGGCCGCCATTGTCGTCGCCGCCTTAGGCTACTTCGTCGACATTTACGATCTCTTGCTGTTCGGCATCGTGCGCGTCCCGAGCTTGCGTAGTCTCGGCATCGCCGACGCGGACATGAAAACGGTCGGAGCGGCGCTCTTGAATTACCAGATGTTTGGCATGCTTTTGGGCGGCATCGTCTGGGGAATCTTAGGCGACAAAAAAGGCCGCCTCTCGGTACTCTTCGGTTCGATTTTTCTCTATTCGATCGCCAACCTCGCGAACGCCTTTATCGACCGTTTAGAAAATCCCGCGCAGAGTCTTGCCGCGTACGAAGCGCTGCGCTTTATCGCGGGCTTTGGGCTTGCGGGCGAACTCGGCGCGGGCATCACACTCGTCTCTGAGCTCATGCCCGCCGAGAAACGCGGCTACGGCACGATGATCGTTGCGGGCTTCGGTATCTTAGGTGCGGTTGTCGCGACTCTCATCGGCGATTTTTTCCGCTGGCAAACTTCGTACGTTATCGGCGGCGTCATGGGGCTTGTGCTGCTCATCCTACGTATCGGCGTCTACGAATCGGGCATGTATCAGAAGACGGCAGAAGCCGGTGTCACGCGCGGCAATTTTTTGCATCTTTTTACATCCGCCGAACGCTTCATGCGCTACCTGCGCTCGATTTTGATCGGTGTGCCGCTGTGGTTTGCGGTCGGCATTCTCGTTATCTTCTCGAAAGAGTTCGGGCAAGCGTTGGGCGCAACCGAAACGATCAACCCCGGGCATGCGATCGGTTTTATGTACGCGGGTTTATCTCTGGGGGATTTCATAACAGGCTACCTCAGCCAACGTTATGGTAGTCGGCGTCGTGTCGTACTGGTGTGCCAACTTTTGAATGTTGGGCTTCTCGCCGTCTACCTGCTCTCGCGCAATTTTTCACCCACATATTTTTATGCGCTTTGCGTTGTCTTAGGGCTCGCGAACGGCTATTGGGCAGTCTTTGTCACCATCGCCGCCGAACAGTTCGGCACCAATTTGCGCGCGACGGTCGCGACGACGGTACCAAATTTTGTGCGCGGCTCGGTGCCTTTTCTCACAACGGCATTTCTTTTTCTCGATAAAGACGTGTTCGGCAAAGGTTTGGGCAACAGCGCGCAGGGCATGGTGCCCGCCGCGTTTATCGTCGGCGGCGTCGCGCTACTCTTGGGAATCTGGGCAACGCTGACGATTCCCGAAACGCACGGCAAAGATTTGAACTATCACGAGTAAACAGATTACCAATTCGCTTTGTAACAATCGCCGCTCACGACATTGCCGCGGCACGCAAACGGTAAATCGTAGAACTCGCCTTCTTTGCGTCCCTGAATCCCCATGTGCAACGGGTTCGCGACATTCTCGACGAAGCTCGAACGAAAACGAAAATCGAGCGTCGCCTTGCCCTTGAAGTCGAATGCAGATTCGGCGCGCAACGCGGCGCTCCATTCTTCGGCGTCGAAAAATATTTTCTGCGTGCGGATGCTCCCCTTGTCAAAAACTATATCCGCAACTGCCGAGGCGAATTCGATGTCCGAAAATTTTTCTTCGAGCTTATGCAACGGGCCGTTAAAAATCCCTCGTTGAAAAAAACTATCTTTTATTTTACCGCGACCGAAGCGCAGCGTGGCGTGCCCAGAAAGCGTTTGCCGTAATGCCAGTGCGGTATCGCCGCTGAAACTAAGTTTCGCATCGGCGGCCACGTCGGAAAAAACCGTGCCTTTGAGTGCAAACATGTGACTCAAATCTTGCGCTTTGACACCGCGCGCACTCAAGTGCAAACTTTGCGCGCTGCTTGCAAGCTGTCGCGAATACGTAGCGTTAATACGGCCGCGCGCAAAAGTAAACGCAGTATTTTCGAGCTGCATTTTTTGGCCTTCGCGAATAAACCGAGTCGTCAGAGATGTGCCGACTAATTTACCATACGCCACGCTGCGCGCCTTGACATGCAAATCGGCGGCGAAGCGCGGTATACTTGTTGTGGTGCCCTCGTCTTTCCCCGCTTCGCCATCGCCGAGCAAGGCACCGAGCGGAAGTTTGTCGAAAACCAAACTTCCCTTGATACTCTTGCCGCTTGCCGTGTTTTGTAAGCTAATATCGGCAATTGTAGAAGAATCTGCAATGCGCAGTTCTTGCTTGTGCAATTTAATTATCGCATTAAAAAAGCTCGCCTGCAGTTTTGCAGCATCGACGCTGATGCCTTTGCGTACCGGATAATGCAGCGCCGCAATATTTAATCCCCCCGATGCTTGCTCGCCTTGCAACGCGCCTTCGAGATGGAGCGCGCCAGTAGTGCCTACCGTTAAACCGAATAACGACGATGCTCGCGCCAAATCGACATCGGTGTTGAATAGCCCGGTAAGTCCCTTGCCCGCAGCATGCGTCATCTCGCGATAAGTAAACTTAAAGCCGGGTGCCGCCAACGTGCCGTCGGCGCGCACGAGCGTTGGCCCGGGCAAAGCGAGGGTCGCCTTGCCGCTCTGCGTAAAGAGTGCGGTTAGCGGTTGTAGCAAATTTAATTCGGCTTGCGCGCTTTCGAGCGTCAGCTGATTATTTTGTAGAGTAAGTGTAATTTTGCCGGTCAATTTTCCGGCGCGCGCGTCGATGTGCTGCAACGAGAAATTACTTGTGGTCAAAGAGCCGGTCACTGTATCGCTCGGCAACAGCTTGCCGTGCGCGGCAAGACTCTGCGCCGAAGCGATTACATCGGTAAATGTGCCGCCTAAAATCGCTGCGACCGCCATGCCGTCGTCGTTAGCAATCTGCAATTGCAAAGACGTTTGCGCGCGCGCTTCGAGCGAAAAACCAAAATGATAGTTGCCCTTGTCGATCGGCAAGAGCAATACTTCGTGCGTCAAAAGACCGTTCTTAAGTACAATACGCCGCAGCGTAAACTGCGGTGCCGCCGTATCTGTCGGCGATGCGCTTTCTCGCGCCGGCAAATCCCAACTATGCACAATTTGCTTTTTGCCGCCGATGTCGCGAACTTCTTCAAAAAGGTGGATTTCGACTTTATCTAAACTTGCCGATTGAATTTCAAGCTGCTTACGTAAAAGCGGCAAAAGGCGCAAATCGAGCGCGACGACTTCTGCGGCGACGACACAACGAGCACTTATGAGACGCGGGTTTTGTACGCAAATGTGCCGCAAGCGAATATCGCCGCTAAAACTGAAAGATAAGTCGCCTATGGTGACATGAAACCCGCTTCTCTGATATAGCGTTACTTCGAGTTCGCGCTTCAGCTTTTCTGGCGAATAGTTGTGCCGAATGAAAAAGAATAGCACAACAATCGAGAGAACGATAACGCAAAGTAATCCGACAAGACTGCGGACTACCCATTTTCGCATTGGCTTTCGCTCAGCCGATGACCGAGGCCGCGACGATAATCGCGATGCCCAGCATTAGACAACCGAAGATGACCGCCATTGCGAGATTTTGTTTATCGGCGATTTCGCCCCAGATATCGCGCGGGTGAATCCAATCGATGATAATAAACGAGAGCACCATGATGACAATTCCCATTACGGAATAAATCAGCACCGCGAGTACATGTTCGATATCCAACAGCGGCATTTTCACCCGTACCGCATCGCCGGTATTCGCAAAGAGAGCGCCCGCAACGAACAGGTATAATATTAACTTTTTCATCTTAACCTCACTTTAATTTGGAACGTATCTACTGCATTATATACGAATAAAAAAAGATCATTTACCGCCGCCTGCAAGAATGCGCGGCATATATACCGACCGAAAAGACGTCGGGTTCGCGCGAATATTTTTCACATTCAAATGCTCCGCCGTCATCGCCGCTTTGCCGCCCGACTGCATAAACAACCGATGCATTGCAAAACCGAAAAAAGCGACCGTGAGCGGTAGATAAACGTACATTTTAAGAATTTCTTTCATCGCAACAGTTACCTTTCACCTTCTTTCATTCTATACCGAGCATAATAATAGATATTCCACGCGATTAGCCAGAAGACAAACCCTATCGGCCAGCCTAATGCCGCAACATCTCGCTTCGCCGTTATTGTTAATGGCAACCACTCAATCTTCGGTAGTTTTTCGACGCCCAGCGGCAACAGCTTACCGCTTTTTACATTTGTACCCGTAGCTGTCGGCGCTGGCGCGGCACCGGCGTTCGGTGTTATCGGGGCAGCTTCTGCTTTTTTCGCTCCCCGCTCTAAGAACCCCTTTTTTGTCGCACCGTTATTTTGCGGAACAATATTCGGCGCGGGCGACGTCGGCGGTAAAATCGTGGATAGAGGCCGCTCGCCATAAATACCTAACAATTTATTGAATTGCTTCACGCCCGCATTTGTCGCCCCTGCAATATATACATAGTATTTTCCCGGCGGCATTTTTTGCGTTGTGAAGTCTGTCGAGTTACCGCCATCGCTCCACGCATCGTCGCCCGAACCGCCGTAATAGTGAGAAAGTTCTGAATCGTAGATGAATCCCTGTCCCGTGTCTTCGTTAATCATGAAGACGTTGAGGCTCAGCCATTCTTGGCGCAGGTCGCTTTTGATCGTAAATTCGACATTTTCTTCTTTAATGAGTTCGATGTCGCCGGGTTCGAGACTGAACTCTAGATATTCGGTTGAGCCTTCTTTTTTGAGTTCCATCGTGGCGATGCTAATATCGGTAGCGCTTTTGAGCACAGGTTTTTCTGCGGCGCGGCCCGACACGACCGAGCAACTACCGCACGTGGCGAGAAAAAGCAGCGCCGAAATCGCAAGCGAAACCAGATAGCGCTTACGCATCGGGTTAGGTTCGCACATGCCAAAGCCGACGCGCTCGGGCATTTCTTTGAGTGCGAACGCCGCTTGAATTTCTTCGGGATATTTATAGACTCCCAAAGACCAATTACTTTCTGTAACATGCTTATTGAGCTTTCTGCCATGCGCTAAATCATCGGTGTCGATGCCGTCGTCGTCCGAATTGCCTTGCTTTCTCGCTCGCGCGTCACGGAGC
>JAFEGD010000003.1 GCA_018240245.1 Spirochaetota bacterium
ATCGTACCGATTTGCTCGACGAGAGGCCGAAGACGGCCTGAATTCGCGCTGATTTGCTGATAATGCCAGCACCGCACGTGCTTATCGTGGAAAAATCGCCTTTGTATAGGGCTTGCGCGAGTTCCCGCCTAGTCACTACAGCTTCTCTTTCAACAGTAAAGCCGGTGACAGGCGCGAATAGAGATATAAAAATCCCGAGAAACTTACGACAAGAGCCAGCGCGAGCATGAACTGAAAAGCCAACACGCGATCAAAACTCGCGATCGGCTGGCTGCGCGCGATAAAAAAATTCGAGAGAATGAGATCGGTCGAAATCGCGGGCAAAAGCGCCAAGAGCGCGATAAAAATATTCTGCAGCGAATAATAACCGAGGACACGCAGGCGCGTGAACCCTAACGTTTCAAAATTACCGATTTCGTAGCGCAGTTGGCGGCACAAGATCGCCTGCACGAGCAGAATACCGAACAAGAAACCGGCGAGCAATAGCCCAAACGCATAGAGCAACAAAGAATTATTACCGCTCAAGAATTTTTGATAGCGCACAAAGACCGCAATTTCGACGAATGAGATGAGGTACAAGATACCCGCGAGCGCCCACATTACCGGCGCGCGCTTTAACCCCAATCGCCAAAAATTTATCATTTCTTTTCTGCTGTGCCTTTCGGAGCGATATCGTTCTCGGGATTGTAAACCGTCATGTCGGCGACTTTGTCGCCCGCAGCAATATCGACGACGCGCACGCCAGAAGCGGTGCGCCCCTGTAACGCGATTTGTTTAACTTCGCTACGCAACACCATGCCCGAAAGCGTCGTCACAATTACCTCGGCGTTCTCGGTCACGGTGCGAATTGCAACGGCCTTACCCGTCTTATCGGTCGCTTTGAAGAACGCCATGCCTTTGCCGCCGCGACCTTTCGTGCCGAACTCGTCGTACTTAACGCGCTTGCCGTAACCGCTTTCGCTAATCACAAGCAAGAACGACTTATTACCTCGGACCACATCGAGACCCGACATGTAGTCTTGGCCTTCGAGCGTCATACCGATAATGCCCGACGCCGCACGCCCTTGCGGGCGCATCTTACCGAGATTGGTTCTGAGTCCCGCACCCTCGGCGGTCGCCATAAAAATATCGTCTTTCTCTTCGACGAGCGCGACATCGACAAGATAATCTTTTTCGGAAGCCTTAAACTGCATCGCCATCACTCCGCCTTTTTTGGCGTTCGCGATTTGCGAGAGTTCTAACTTCTTGATGATGCCTTGCCGCGTCAGCATGAGGAGATATTTCTTTTCGGTAAATTCGGTTACCGAACGAATGACGGTCACGACCTCGTCATTACCGAGGCTCAAGAAACCTTTGATATGTTTGCCGCGCGCGTCCTTCGTCGCCTCGGGCACCTCGTACGCTTTCATAAAGAAAACTTTGCCGCGCGTCGAGAAGAAGAGCAGATAGTCGAGGCTCTGGCAGAAGTGTACGTGCTTCAATGCGTCTTCTTTCTTGCCGCCCGAAATGACGCCCTTGCCTCCACGGTGCTGCCGCTTGAAAGTGTCGAGTGGCATGCGGCGAATGTAGCCGCCTTCGGAGATTGTAATGACCTCGTTCTCGTTTTGAATAAGATCTTCGGTGTCCATTTTGAGCGACTCGGCGTCGACAAGCGACACTTCAGAGGCTCGAGCAGAGCCGTGCTTTTGCACAATCACGCCCAACTCGCTTTTAATAATCCCATACATCTTACTTTCTGACTTGAGGATGTCTTTCAGTGCTTTGATGAGTTTTTTACTTTCTTTGAGTTCTTCGACGATCGTTTTCGATTCGAGCGAAGTGAGCTTTTGCAAGCGCATTTCGAGAATCGCATTCGCCTGAATTTCAGAGAGTTTGAAGCGTTTGATGAGCGACGAGCGCGCGATATCGACCGTTTCGCTTTTGCGGATAATCTTAATCACCTCGTCGATAAAATCGAGCGCGATCTTGAGACCCTCTAATATATGCGCGCGCTCTTCGGCTTTTTTCAAATCGTAGCGCGTTCTGCGTTCGATGACCTCGCGGCGATGCGCGAGGAAATGCTGCAGCATCTGCTTGAGGTTTAACAGTTTCGGTTCGCCGTTAACAAGCGCGAGAAAAATAATACCATAGCTAATCTGTAATGCCGTGTGCTGGTAGAGCTGATTTAAGACGATGTTCGCCTGCGCTTCTTTACGCAACTCGAAGACGATGCGCATCCCTTTTCTGTCCGACTCATCGCGGATTTCTGAAATCCCCTCGATCTTCTTGTCGTTGACCAGATTCGCGATGCGGCCCAGCAGATCGTTTTTGCGCACTTCGTAAGGAATCGCGGTGACGATAATCGCTTCGCGCCCGCGCGAGTTTTCTTCGATGTTGGCGACGGCGCGAATTTTGATCGAACCTCGACCCGTTGTGTACGCCGACTTCAAGCCTTCTTTACCGATGATAATGCCGCCGGTCGGAAAATCGGGCGCAGGTACGCGCTTCATGAGTTCTTTTATCGACACATCGGGATTTTCAATGAGTAAATCGAGCGCCGAGGCGACCTCGCGCAAATTGTGCGGTGGAATTTTCGTCGCCATACCGACCGCAATGCCCGACGAACCGTTGACCAAAAGATTCGGCCATGCGGCGGGCAGCACTGTCGGTTCGCGGCGCGTGCCGTCAAAGTTGTCGGCAAAATTTACCGTTTCTTTATCGATGTCGCGGAGCAACTCTTCGGCCATCGCGGTCAGACGCGCTTCGGTATAACGATACGCCGCCGGGGGGTCGCCGTCGACCGAGCCGAAGTTACCCTGCCCGTCGATCAAAAGCTCGCGCACCGAAAAATCTTGCGCCATGCGCACCATGGTATCGTAGACCGCCAAGTCGCCGTGCGGGTGATAGTTACCGATGACTTCGCCGACAATCTTTGCCGATTTGACGTACGCGCGGTCTTGCCGCCACGCGCGCTCGTTCATCGCGTGGAGAATGCGGCGGTGAACCGGCTTTAAGCCATCGCGCACATCAGGCAGAGCGCGACCGACAATCACGCTCATTGCGTACGCGAGGTACGACTTTTTCATCTGGTCTTCGATTTCGACCGGGATAATCTCTTTAGCGACGGTTTGCGGCAACTGTGTGTTGCCGTCTCCGCCCGAGCCTTTTCCCTTGGTTTTCGCCATGTGACATAATAGAGGGGTCTTTCAGGCAGTCAATCGCACTAACACTTAGAAGTGTTAGTGCGGAAGTCTACGCCGCAACGCCGACGTGTAAGCGTAACTTTTCTAAGTCTTCGCGGTTTACGACGTCGATGAGCTCGAAAATTTTCACAGGCTCGGTCTTGCCTTTGACTTTGATATCGTCGAGCTCGCGCACATAAACCTTCTCTTTTACCTGCGCGTATGTGTACTCTGAAATAATAATGCGCGTACCGTATTGCTTATTCGTACCTTCGAGTCGGCTGCCCAAGTTAATCGTATCGCCCATCACGGTATAATCCATACGGTGCGAAGAACCCATATTGCCGACGACCGCCGGCCCGCTGTTAAGCCCGATACCGATATCGATGACCGGCACGCCGTTCGCCGCCCAACGGTCTTGGAGCTTCTTGAGTTCTTCGAGTTGCACGAGCGCCGTGAGGCAGGCATAGTACGCATGGTCGGGGTTCGGCACTGGAGCGCCCCAGAACGCCATAATCGCATCACCCATATACTTATCGATCGTGCCACGATACGCGATAACCAAATCTGTCATCGTCGAAAGATATTCGTTCAAGAGATTTACCAAATCTTCTGGCGAAAGGCTTTCTGACATGGTGGTAAAACCGCGAATATCGGAGAAAAATACGGTGAGTTCTTTTTTCTCACCGCCTAACTTCAGCGACTCGGGATTCGCCAAAAGCTCGTTCACAATGTCTTTTGAAACAAATTTCGAGAACGTGCTGCGAATATACTTCACGTTTTCTTCTTCGGTTAAGACCTTGTAACCGATGACCGCAATCAAGACGACGACCACCTGCACGTAGGGCACGAGAAAAAAGTGTACGTAGCGGAAAAACTTAAAGACCAACAACGCCTCGACGAGAAAAACTCCCGATATGATACCGACGAGCACGAGCACGGTACCGATATTGAGGCGAGGGATAATAAAACCCAAGAATGCGGCAAAAGCGAAGAGGATTAAGTAGTTCATCCACCCCGGTGCATACGTCACAAAATTTTGCATCAGAATTGTGTTGAGTGCGCCCGCGTGGTGTTCGATACCGGCGGTCGTATGGCTAAAAGGCGACGGGTGAATATCTCGCGTGGTCGACACGCCCGTCGCGTAATACATCGCGGTGAGGAGAATCTTGTTCTTGTAGTCTTCGACGTTGAGCGTTCTCTCTTTAAGATTTACTTGCTCGGCGAGTTCGACCATTTTTGTGCTCGGGAAAGTATAAGGGCCGCCGACGAAGTTAATCGCCATCATGCCTTGCTCGTTGATCGGTATCGAAACCATACGATCTTTATTCGGCTTAGTCATAATGTCGCGTTCTTCGCCGATCACGCCGAAGCTCACTTTTTTGTCGGGGATATTTTTGAGGCGCACATAAGAGCCGAGTTTCACTTCGACGTCTTTCGTAATATCGATGCCAAAATAGCGGCACGCGAGCATCAGTGAAATCGAAGGATAGAGACGATTGCGCCACTTGAAGACCATCGGCATCACATAGTTCACCGACGACGCTTCGTATTTCACGTTCGCGGCTCCGAGTCCTTTTGTTGCTCGACTCACAGCGGCCATCGGCGGCTCGGGCAAGGTTACCCATTCTAAATAGGGGCTGAGCAGATATTCGTTTTTGACCACGTTGTCGTCGGGTATGCGGTACTTGTCGAGTTCGGCCAAGCGCTCTTTGAATTTCGGGTCGGCAAGCCGCGCCGGTTCGACATCGCTCGTCTCCATGCCAAAGTCGACAATCACGTTGCCCGATTTGCGAATTTGATCGCTCCACCGCGCCGAACGCGCTCGCATCTCAGCCGACGAAATATTGATGCCCTGCCCTTGCGCCAAGAGACGCGGCGCCGAGTCGCGCAAACTTTCGACGGTATGCAAAAGCCCGTAATAGTCTTTGAACTCATCCATAAAAAAAACGTCGAACATGACGGTATTTGCGCCCGAACCTTCGAGTGATTTCAACTCGTCGGCATAATGTTTCCAACTGAAGGGGTAGCCGCCGTAGGCATTCACAGTCTCGGTTTCGATACCGATAATTTGGATTGCCGGATGTACTGAGGAAAGCGGAATTTTTGCAAGCTGGTCGCCGAATTGTTGGTATTTCTGCGTTTCAGCCGACATCTGGAATCGCATATTGATGCCGAACTCTTCGAGCGGCTTTAACATGAAGTCGTAGCGTTGATAAATGAAGCAAAACCAACCGGCGATCGAAAGCGCCAGATACATGCCCATGAACTTGTTGCGGTCGAAACCGAAAAAATTGACTAAGTTTAAGAAGACGTACGCAAGCCCGATAAAGCCGATAGTAGAAAAGATCAGAACAATATTATATGTTTCGTGCAGATAGACGTATAGCGTCGTATTGGGTTTTGGGGTAAAAATAATACCTAAGATGCTCGCAAACCCAAGCGCGCTGACAATATAAAATATAATCGAGATTCTCTTCTTGAGAATCGAAGTATCGAGTTTAATCGCCATGGGCAACCGTATTAAATGCGGCGCGCGTGGCAAGCTAAAGTTTATCTTTACCGAGCATATAACTACGCGCGACCGCCCATAGTTATATGTTCGATCTTTTCAACCCCACCGACGACCATCAATCGTTGCGCGAACTCGTACACGATCTCGCGCGCGGCGTTCTCGAACCGCAAGTCAAAGAATTCGAGGAAAAAGAAACGCTCAACGAGCCGCTCTTGCGCCGCATGGGCAGCGAGTACAGCCTCTTCGGTATCACGATTCCCGCCGAAGCGGGCGGGCACGGCCTCGATGCCACCGCGTCGGTGATCGTTCACGAAGAATTGAGTTATAGCGACGCGGCTTTTACCTTAAGCTATCTCGCGCACGAAGTTCTTTTCGTCAATAATCTCTACCACTCGGCCAATGCCGAGCAGCGCAAGAAGTACATCCCCCCGGTTTTGGACGGCACGGCGCTCGCGGGCATGGCGATGTCTGAGCCCGGCGCCGGTACCGACGTTTTAGGCATGACGACAACGGCAGAAAAAAAAGGCGACCGTTACGTCTTAAACGGTGCCAAACAGTGGATTACCAACGGCAATGTCGGCCGTTATTTTATCGTCTATGCACGCACCGATAAAAATAATCGGCAGGGATTATCGAGTTTTATCGTCGATGCAACGACGAAAGGTTTCAGCGTCGGTAAAAAAGAAATTAAAATGGGTATCCGCCAATCGCCGACGTGCCAACTCATTTTTGAAGATCTCGAAGTGCCCGCAGAAAATTTGATCGGCGCCGAACACGGCGCGCTCAGGCACATGATGCGCAACCTCGAAATCGAGCGCTTGACGCTTGCCGCGATGTCGTTGGGTATCGCGCGCCGGGCTTTGGATGAAATGGTACGCTATGCGAGCGTCGACCGTTCGGCTTTCGGCAAAAAACTGGCAGATTTCGGGCAAATTCAACAGATGATCGCCGAATCGTACGCACGCTACCGCGCGAGCCGCGCGCTCGTTTACGAAACGGCACTCAAGGTAAACCCGACATCGCGCGAATCGTTGTCGGCGGCGGCGGCAAAACTTTCGGCAACGCAGATGGCCGAATACGTCGCGCGATGTGCGATTCAAGTCTTCGGCGGCTATGGTTATACGCGCGAATACCCGGTTGAAAAGCTCTTACGCGATGCAATCTTACTATCGATCGGCGGCGGCACGAACGAAGCGATGCAGAAGAATATTATGAAGGATTTACGCGACACGATGTCGCCAACCTGACGACGGGCAGGAGGCCCGCTTTGTCGTCAGGTAAGGGATAGTATTTGACACTGGCATTCTCTTTGTAGGCATTAGACCGCGTGCGAACATCCTTATTCCTTATCCCTCATGTACTACTTTTTTTTACGAGCCTCGCGGCAACGAACGCCGCCGAACCTAAGCCGTCGCAAAAGCCCTACTTCTCTTCGGGCGCATTTATGCGCTACGTGGCGAAGCTCACGTGCAAGGCTCCCTCGGGCGGCAAGAATACATTACATGTGCGTAAAATCAAATATGGCATGTCGGAGCGCAAGCAGCCGCTCTTCGCGTACGTCGCGCACCCCGATGAAGATACCGGCACCGAAATCGAAAATGTTTACCTGATCGCGGCGCAACACGGCGACGAACAAAATAGCAGCCGCGCGCTCGATTATTTCGTGCGCGAACTTAAAACAACGCGCGCCGATTATCTCGAGAGCCGCCGCATTATCGTCGTGCCCAAATATAATCCCGACGGTTTCAAGAAGAACCATCGCCTCAATGCTAAGAAAGTCGATTTGAATCGCGACTTTCCGACGTCCGACGGCGAAGACAACCCGCACGCCGTCGAGACAAAGGCATTCCTCAAACTCATGAAAAAGTATCCGGCAAGTTATATCTATAATTTTCACCAGCCGTTTCGTGTCGTACTCTATAACCCCGAAGACGAAGAGATCGCGAAGCCGTTCGCACTCCTCTCCGATTACCCGATGGGGCAAGATGTCGGCTACCCGACGCCGGGGTCTTTGGGTATCTATAGTCGGGAGAAAAAAATCCCGATTATTACCGTCGAACTGATGCGCTCGATGCGCCCGGCAATGGCGCCTTTTATTTACGAAGAAATTCGCCTCGCGCTGTTCAACGCCGCATTCGGCTGCATTCCCAAAAGCGCGCAGAAGTCGCACCTCGAAAAATATTTGGCCGAGTAAGCTATGCGTCGCTATAAAATCAAACGCCGCGGCGCTATCATTCTTATCACCACAACGCTCGTCTTGACGCTCACCGCTTCGGTCGCGCTCGTCTATGTACGCTTCACACTCAATGAATACCGCAGCGCGACGACGATCGCCTCGCGCGAGCGCGCTCTGCAACTGGCGCAGAGCGGCATTGAAACAGGGATACTCATGCTCACGCGCATTCCGGTCGATTCGCTCTACGATTTTGGCATCTTCACTTTTGCGCCGACGATACCTTTGGGCGGCGGCACGATCACGCTGTCGCTGACCGAAGAAAGCGGCAAACTCAACGTCAACCGTTTGGTGCGCATGTTCGAAGACCAGACCGACGAAAAGCAGCTCGAATACTTTCAACGCATGTCGATGGCGATGGGAATCCCCGCCAATCTGTGGCAGGCCGTCATCGATTATATCGACGAAAACAACGTACCGATGCCGCAGGGCGCGGAGCGCGACGACTACGAACGCCTGATACCGCCACGGCGCATTAAAAACGGCCGGATGCAATCCATCGAAGAGCTCTTATTTGTGCCGGGTTTCGATGCGAAGCTGCTCTACGAAGATTCGCGCTCGGCGGAAAAAATTCAAAATATGGCAAACACGACGCTCTCCGATCTCGAAAAGGCGTCGATGACCCCTGAGGATTACATTCTGGCAAACAATATCACGACGTATTTAGTTTATAACGCCGACACTTCGACCGATCTTATCAATATCAATTCGGCGCCATACCATGTTATCCTGTCGCTCTCCGAATTTATGACCCCCGTCGCCGCGCGCAAAATTATCGCCGAACGAATAAAGCGCAAGGGCCATTTCAAAGACCCGTCTGAGCTCGCGCAGCTCGGCGAATTACAAATCGGCACTACGGGCAGCTCGAATCTTTATAAAGAGATTTCGTTTCGTATCACAACGCAAAATCAACTCTATAAGATTGTTGCCGACGCATCGCTCGATTCGCAAGTTGCGCAAGTAATGGGCGTCTTAGATCCGAACGCTAAACGGCTCGTTTTTTACGCAGAGTAAACATGGCGCGTACGCCCGTAGTTATTGAAATTAACAATTATGAAATTAAAGGCTTAGCCTTTAAGAGCGGCCTCGCGGGGCGTTCTTTTTTTCAGGCCGAGTCGATGCTCCTCAATCCGCAAGAAAGCAGCGCGACGCAGGCCGCGCACTTCGTCGCCGAGCGCTACCCCGGTACGGTCGGGGTACATTTTAACGTGCCTTACGAATCGCTCTTCACGCGCGAATTGTCGTTTCCTTTTACCGACCGACGCAAAGTGCGCGAGGTGATGCCGTTCGAACTCGAACCGATGATTCCGAACGATCTTGCCGATGTGGTGTACGATAGCTATTTGGCGACGTATGCCGCCAACAGCGCGACGCGGGCGATTGTCGCGGGTGCGCGCAAAGACGTGCTCGTACGCTACCTCGAAGAATTTCGTCTGCGCGATTTGGCGGTACTCGGTATCTATACGCCGCACGACGCGCTCTATCGACTGCACCCCTTTACCGGCGTCGAGTCGTGTATCATGCTGCACGTTTCGCGCTTGGTTTCGATCATCGTCATCGTCTTAAGTAGCGAATGGCGCTTTGCGCGCGTGATGCCGGTCGGTTACGATTGGCTCATCGCGAAACTCAAGAGCAAATGGAAAATCGACCCCGTCGAAGCGCGGCGGCTGCTACTCTCGCTCCCTTCGAGTCTCGACGACAGCCCCGAAGTCGAAGAGTTCAAAAAAATCAACAAGATTACAAAACCGAAATTTCAGGCGCTCGCCGAATCGTTAGAACAATTTACGCAGGTTATTCGCCGCGAACTCGAAGTTTCGCTGCGCAACGTACAGTTCGACCAAGACGTCCACGATACTCCCAAATCGGGCGAAGAGCCGAAAATTCTTAACCCGGCGGATTTAC
Organism: Spirochaetota bacterium; assembly: GCA_018240245.1. Taxonomy (GTDB): domain Bacteria; phylum Spirochaetota; class Leptospiria; order Turneriellales; family Turneriellaceae; genus Turneriella. The sequence continues at coordinate 9,812 of JAFEGD010000003.1, forward strand.
CCGTTGTCTTAAGTTCAGACCTCAATAATGCGTTGGTGATCGAAAATGCGTTGGCTAAAAATTTGAACCGTGCGGTGAACATGTTTCCCTACGACCGCACTCCGCTCGCGCTCTTAAACCGCGAACACCTCATCACGATGGGCGGCGCTTACTCGCAAACCGCATCGAGTAAAATGAATTTGCTCAGAGACGATCTCAAGAAATGGGTCGTCAGTTCGCAGACAGGCGCATCGCGCATCGTCATTGCCGTCGCCGCAGCAGCAATCCTCATTTTTGGCCTTTCGTTTTTCTTCGATCTCAAGCGGCGTACGACGCAATTAAAAGAATGGGAAGAGCGGCAGACAAAAGTCTTTCAACAATTTTTTGGCGGAGTGCAGATTCCCGACGGTCTCAGCGCGCTGACGTACGCGGGCGATTTGGTGCGCAAAGAAAAACAAAAGACTGAAATTATCGAAAAATTTCTTAACGCGCCGCGACTATCGGCCATATTGGTACAACTGCATCAAAACATTTCGACCGACGCAGGCCTCGACATCACGTCGTTTTTTTATAGCGAGCGGGGAATCGAAATCAACGGCACGGTACCCGACTTCGCGAAGCTCGAAGACATCAAGCGGTCGCTCACAAAAGCGACGCTCTTAACTGCCGTCGAAACACGCAACGAAAATTCGATGCCCGGCCCGAATGGTCAAAACCGCATCAAATTCACTTTGGTCTGTAAGATAAAGAAAAGCGAGACATGAGTTCCTTAAAAAAATATTGGGATGCACTCAATCCCCGCGAAAAAACATACGTATTGATTTTAGCGGCATTCGCATTAGTCATGGCGCTCTTTTTCGCCGGCCGAAAATTCTCACGTTATATGACAGATATTCGCGAACGCTCCGACTCAGCCGAGCGCGACACCGTTCAAATTGAAAATTTAGGCCGCCAATACCAACTCTTGCAAGCGATGAAAACCGGCGATTCGCAACAGCTCGATAACATGCTGTCGAGCATCGAAGCGATGCTCAAGACGATCGGTCTGCGAGAAAAAGTCGGCAGTCTCACCCCGACAGATACCACCGTACAAGATAAATACTTGAAGCGCGAAGTGCGCGTGAGTATCAAAGAGAGCGGAGCCAATCAAGTTCTCGACTTCATGCGCCAAATCGAACAGAGTACGCAAACGCTTTACAAAATCGAAAGCTTCAGCTATCGCCCCGTTCTGAAAAAACCGGGTATCTACGATTTTCAACTAACAATCTCGGGGTTTCAAAAGAAAAATGACGGAAGATGATATCCACAGCGAACCGACGCCGCTCGCCGAGCCGCCTGCCGAGAGCGAAAAGTCGTTACTGAACCGGCTGCGACGTTTTTTACCGTATGCAGTCGGAGTTGGCGCGTTCATACTCGGCCTCGTTATTTTTGCGCCGATCGAAGCGTACGCTTACCTTGCGCTGCGCCAACTGAGCGCGACGGGCGTTCGCGTCGACGTCGAAGAACTGAAACTGTCGCCGTTCGGTCGCTTCAGCGCCGAGAGCATAAAAATTCCCTTGGGCGGCGAACAAGACAAACAGCACTCGTTTCAAATCGCCGAATTGACCGGACGAATCGCGCTTCTCGATGCGCTCATGAGCGATAAATTCGACGCCACTGCGGACGCGACAATTATCTCTTTTGCCAAGGGGGATTTCAAACTCAAAATCGACACGCTCGAAATTATTTCAAAACTCGAGCAATCGAAATCGGGAGGGACGCACAAAACAATGAGCGGTTCGGTATCTTTACAAGGCGAATCGGCACAGGCGACATATCGCGAAAATAAGTTCCTCAAAGAAGACATCGTTTTACCTTTTCTAAAAATAATTCTCAAATTACGCGCGCAGCAGAACAATTTTCAAATCGAAACGTGCGAAGCGATCGGGCGTCTCATCAACGCTCAAGTAAAAGGTACGTTCAGCGTCGGGCAACAAACCGACTTGAATTTGAATATTATCTTAAAACCCACCGAAGAGTTTTATCAAAAATATCAAGACAAAGACCCGAAGACCTTGTTGAAATTTGCCGGGGTCTTACAAGACGACGGCCGCATCGAAATCAATGTTCGCGGGCCGCTAGCGCAGCTCGTTATCGAAACCGTCAAAGCCGTACCGGCTCAACCTTCAGCCTCTGCGGTGCCAACACCACCGCCCGCCAAATAATTTTTGAGACGCGCTTTACTTTGTGGGTATCGGCGCAATTACGGATTTCGCAGGTGTAGCAGATTTTTTTGCTTTCTGTTTGCCTTTGTGCGCAAAATTTAGCGCCGCGAGCTGCGGCCATTTACGCAACTCGAATGCCTGGTAATAATGCCGCAGCGAGCGCAAATATAGATGCGCGCTATACGTATAATTGCGACTATTAAACGCCGCGAGCGCGCGGCCTTCGTCTTGCTTGCCGACCTCAACCGTTCGCTGCACTTTTTCTCTCGTGTTCGTATCGCCTATTTCTTCGCCATATTTCTCGTTATACGTTTTTTGGTATTTATCGACTAAGTCGCGCAAAATTTCGCTGATCGCCTTGAACTCCCCCGCAAAGCGTTCGTACGCGATTTGCGCCCCTTTAAGCGCGAGATTACGTTCGGTATTTTTCGCCTCGCGATATGCGGTTAGAGATTTTTCAAACGATTCGATCTGCATTTCGATCGCGGTATTGCGCGCCGCAACCGCGCCGCTTTCTTGAAAAAAATGTAAATCTTTAATGTGCTGCGCGCCTTTCAGGCGAATTCTTTGAATATCGATACCGCCGGCAATAAGCGGTGCGGCGCTCAAGTAAATTAGGCTAAGAAAGCGGTGCATCCGCATGCGTTATCTCGCCCTAAGGCTTGGGCTGCGCAGCCGGTTTTTTCGCGTCTGGTTTTTTGGGTTCGGGCTGGTCTGCCGCAGGATACTCTGCGTTGCGTTTTTTCTTTTCTGGCCTTTTCGTTTGCAACTCTTTGAATGCGTCTTTCAACAGCGATTTCTTTTGTCCCGAAATTAAACCGTAATTGTCGTCGTGGTGCAAGAAAAAATTATACGTATCGGTATAGAGCTTGCGATTCATCTGATTAACCATATTATTTTTCACACGCTCGTAATCGCGGATATTTTCCCGGTCGTCTTTATGGCGCGCATCGTCCCAAGTCTGCGTTTGATATTCGGCCTTGTCTTCAATCGGCGTTTTGCTCTCGATCAGCGAAAGAAAAGCAAAGCGCTTGGCGCGACGAGCGCGCTTGATGCCGTCGATGTAATAACGAATTTTATTCGAGAATAAAAAGCGATTATAGTTATAACCCATATCGCGAAATTGGCGCGCGACCTCGACGTCGCGATAACCTAACTGCAAAAATAGCGCGGCCTTTTTGTCTTTCGATTGTATAATCACCGGAGCGTTCAAATCGAGCAAGGTGCGCGAATCTTCGATATAGCGCTTATTCAAAATATCGTAATAGAGATCGAGCAAAATCTCTTGACTCATACGAATTTCTTTGAATGCCGAGACGTAATTGCTTTCGAGATAATAAAGATTTGCGTTGAAGTTATGTTGATTCGCATCTTTGAGCGTCTTTGTACTTTCTGGCGTATCGAAATTCGACACCGAGACGTTGGCGAATTCGAGAAAATAGCGGTTTTCTCGCAAGATCTTTTCGACAAACCCTTGGTCGGGCGCTGCCGCATAGGGCGACGAAACCGCCGCCAAAAATAGCGCCGCAAAAAGCGCGCTACGCAGAAGCCGGTGCGTCATAAATTGGTACATCCCCGTATTGAATCCCCTTTGAGTATCGGTGAATTCGTCAAAATCTTCAAGAAAAAAACGAGCTTATGAAAAAAGCTTGCGTGAGTTCCCGCCCAGCCACTCAAGCCTTGCCACCCGCCGGTAAACCTTGCTTAAGCGCTTGCAAATTTTCAGGGGTAAGGCGGATAAACTGCGCTCCGGCTCTATATTTTCGTGTCTGCGCGTTATTATCGACCCAAATAATCTGAACCGGCAACTCGAGAACGTCGTTACCGATCGTCAGATGCAAACTTAACAGCTCGCCCGACTCTGTCGCCTCGTCGAGTTCGAAAGAAATGCCTTCAATCGAGACATCTTGTGTACGCGATTCGCCGCCTTTACCGTTTTGCTTCGTGATAGCAAGCTCCCAATCTAACGGATAACGAACATGGCGGCGCTTGTTGAGCGTATAACTGATGACGCGATTCTTGCCCGAATACTTGGCGAAGTATAACATTTGGTCGGCACGGTCGATAAGATCGCGCGTCTCAGACGCATCGTGCGGAAACGTCGCCAGCCCCGCGCTGAGACTCAAATCGGTCGCGGCGATTTTTAGCTTTGCGAATTCGGCGCGTACTTTTTCGCTCACAATCATCGCGCCGTCGGTACCCGTTTCGGGAAAAATAATCGCAAACTCTTCGCCGCCGATGCGGCACGGCGTATCTTCGCTACGCAACACGCGCCGCAAGAGCTTACCGAGCGCGGCAATGACCGCATCGCCGGTCGTGTGCCCGTGCGTGTCGTTTACTTTTTTGAAGTTGTCGATGTCGATAATGAGCAGCGAAAATTCATGCCGATGCCGCCGCGCCTGCTTCAATTCGCGCTCGATCGCCGCGTCGAAAAATCGGCGATTGAATAGTCCGGTCAGCTCGTCGACCGCCGCTTGGCGCGCCGTTTCTGCGTAGACGTGTATCTCGATAACTTTCGGATTTTTTAACGCATGATTTTGATTCACAAAATAATCGAGCAGCGCGACACGAAACCCCGTCGGGCGGCCGAGTTTTTCTTCGAGAAGATCGCGGTGCTTTAAGATCGCATGCCAGGTCGTGCGCGCCTCGACCGGCGCAAGGCGCAAGTGGCACATCACGTGGATTAACCGCGCATAGATATTTTCGTCGCCCGAAGCGTATAATTCCTCTGCAGATGCGAGAATTTTGTCTTCATTGGTCTCTTCGTCGGAAAAAACTTGATTGATAAGATCGAGTTCACCTTGAATACCGGATGAGACGCGCATGCCATAACCTGAAAAGGTCTTTCGGGGTGTAAAGTTTTCTATTACGGCGGCTTCTTCGCTTGGCTTTTCAACCATTCGAGCATCTCGGGCGTTATCTCGACATCGGGATTCTCCTCTTGCCATTCAGCTAGGTCGACATGAGCGGGTTTGACAGTGTCGTGTTGAAACGCCGAGCGCAGAAGTCGCAAGAAAACAAAAATCGAAATTGCGCTGATAAATCCCGCGATGACGTATGCAAGCGGCTTTACTAAGGACGAATTACCTAAAAGGTAGTGCGCCAAAATGCCAGCGTCGGTGCGCATCACGTCGCCGCGAACGAAATCGTTGAGATCGTAAAGCGAATAGAGCGCGGTAAGGCCGCCCAAGAAAAACAAAAGCAAATGATTAAAGCGCGGTAAAATAAACGCAGAGATCGTCAGCGTCAGTCCCCAGATACCGCTAATCCAATATTTCAGATATTTATCCGAATGTGCGGCAGATACCCCGCCCCCCCCGTCGGGAAAAAAACCAAAAAATATTACCGTCAATCCGACTATGAGCGAAACGGTGCGCACCCAACGCCCGGTAAGCGAAGCACGCAGCATCGCATAACCCCAGAGAATGCTGCCGATATAACCGGCGATTGCGATGATAAAAAATATTCCCTTACCGCTCGCAGCATACGTTGCACCCGATTCGTCCCACTCTATTGCAATCGCCGCCAATTGCCCGCCGGTTAAGAGTGTCGCGAGCGCATGCGAAGTCTCGTGTAAAAATACCACAAACAATTTGAACGGTTTTAATAGCGGCGATTGCCAAAAAAAAATGAGGAGCACGGTTAAAAAAGTTAGAGCGACGAGTCGTAAGATTACAGTACTCATTATTAGAACAACCGGTAGAGCACGCCGACATTCAATTGCAACCGTACATGTAACAAGTCGAACACCGAGTACGTGTGTTGCCTGCCGGGTATAAGATTCAATCCGCCGACGAGCAGCAATTTAATTTTCAAACGCTCGTTGATCTCGGGCGTCAACTCTGCCGCCATGTCGAGAAATAATTGGTTGTAACTCGAATCTGGCACAGCGCTCCCGTTCAAAAACATCGTCGTTTCGGTCAGGTGCGTGAGTCCCCCGCCCATCGCAAATATCGGTGCAATGCGGTAGAACGCATAACCATAAAATGGCACGTGCCATTGCGTGCGCACTGACATATCGATGGCGGCGCTATTGACGGTGAGAGACATCAGACGCAAGAGCCCTACACCACCCTCGAAAAAAAATTGGGGTAAAACAAATTGCGTGTTGAACATGCCACCGAAGCTCGAATAACTCACCGAATAAGCGCCTTTCGACGTGTCTAAACCCTGTTCGTCGTGCGCGGCGCCGGCAATATCTATACCCACGTACCAACGTTTAGGATTATCTTTGGCGTCGGATGCCGCGATCGAGTGCGGCGCGATTGCCGACAGAACCACTACAAGCGCAGAAGCAAAGCGCTTAAACATCGTTCAGCAAAACTACGACAGGCACGCCGATGTCAAGACTTCATTGCCGTCTGCCGTCACGAGTACATCGTCTTCGATGCGAATGCCGATACCGCGCGCTTCGTCGGCGATGAAGTGATATTCGCGCGGAAAATACAACCCGGGTTCGACGGTAATCACCATATTCGGCTGCAACGCGCGACTTTTCCCTTGTTCGTAATAGTCGCCGACGTCGTGGACGTCGAGACCCAGATAGTGCGACGTGCGGTGCATATAGAAGAGATTATAATACTCCATCTCGCGAATTTCGTCGCGCGATGTCACGTTCACGAGCTCGCTATCTAACGGTGCTTCGCCTGCTTTCCGCTTCGGCACACTCTTGAAAAAACCCATCGATAACAGACCATCGCTCAAAATATCGACTGCAGCGGCATGCACCGCGTCGATTGTCGTACCGCTAACCGCAGCGGCAATTGCAGCTCGTTGCGCGCTTAACACCAACGCATGCAAATCGCGCTGCAAGGGGGATGCACTATTGCCCACGCTACTTGTGCGCGTAATGTCAGAGGCATACCCCTCGACTTCGCAGCCGGCATCGATTAGTATAAAATCTCCCGAGTTTGCCGTGCCAGCGGTGCCTTCGTAATGCAAAATTGTCGCATTCGCGCCTGCCGCCACAATCGATGGATACGCCAAGCGATCTGCGCCCGCCGCCATAAACTCGTGCTCGATGAGCGCTTTCACTTGAAATTCGCTCAACTCGCCGTGCGTCGCGTGTATGAGTTCGCGTGCTTTGTTGTGCGCACTCGCTGCAATCGCTGCCGCACGCCGCAGATGCGTTAAATCGCTCGCATCTTTGAAAAGCCGCAATTCAGCAAGCAAGCTGCTCGCGCGAATAATTGTATCGGGAACATAAACACCACGCCGCGAAGCGGCGGCAAGTTCGGCAAGAATTCCCAAAAGGAGCGTATCGGTCGCTTGCGCAAATCCCGTATCGTAATAAAGAAATTTCTTATTCTTTACTTGCTCGCGAAATTCGGTTTCAAACCGCCCGACACCGTGCACTTTGACATCTACGCCGAGCGTCGCAAAACTCTCGTGAAAGTATTCATGCCCTTTGACATACCCCACCCAGCGCTCGCGCAGCACGTCGCGCTCTTGCGCAAAAATATGCAACGCATCTTTTGTAATCAGCAGCGAAAGTTTTTCTTCGTTGACGCCCGTCAGGTATAGAATATCCGACGATGCCCGGTAGGGAAAAAATGTATCGCGGTTACGAATCGCGGCGGGCGCGGCAGGCAAGAGTAAAATCGAGTCTTCGCGCATCGCCGCCATGAGACGCTGCACTCGCTGCGTGTGAATCTGCATCGTTAATAAACGCTAATTGAAATTTGAAAAAGCGCGTCATGCACTTTACCACACCGTTTTCTTATACGCTTTCTTAATCTGCGGGTCACAACTCACGAGCTTGAGCTTGCGACGTTTCGCTGTAGCGATCAAAATGCGATCAACCGGGTCGCGGTGCGGAAATTCCATCATGGCGGCATCCATAAACGCCCATTCGTCGACCGGCAAAATCGATATATAACCTAACGAATAAATTTGATTGCGATAACCGGGAATACCCAATTCATACGGTAATTGCCCCTTGTTCACCTTGAGCGCGATTTCCCATAAACTTGCCGCCGAGACGTAGATAATCGCACGACTCGCAGCTTCGATCTCTTTGAGCGCGCGCTGCGAAAGCTCGTCGGGCTTGTGCGTATACCACAAGAGCGCATGCGTATCGAGAAGAATCATTTATTGCGCATCGTCGCGGAGCGCGTAATCTTCGCTGGCGAGTGGAGCGAGTATGCTCTTGCGCGTCGGAAAATTGATTTTACCTTCGGCGATTTTTTTACGCGCATCGGCGAACACCGCCTCGACGGGAAGCTTTTGCCGAATCGGCGTAATCTTGAGCGTCGGACGCCCGTTGTCGGTGACGATGAGCTCGCCCCCCTCTTCTTCGAGTTTACGAAAAATGCCGAGCATGCGCGCCTTCAGCTTTGATTTAGACACCTCTTCAAACAGCGGTATAGTCAATAGTGAAACCATAGTCATTACGATGACTATGGTTTCACTTTGTCAAGATTTTTTGTATTACCAATCCAGCGGCCCAGCGCCACCGGCGGCGGTCGTGCCGTTCAAATAGAGTCCGCAATCGAGATTCGGGTCGGCGGGTGCGACGCCCGAAACTGCCACCCCAGCGGTTAAACCGTCCGAAGGGCCGTTGATGTTGAAAGGCGCTGCACCAGCGCAAGTAAAAGTGCCCGTGCCATAAAGCCACGAACCGTACCCGAACGTGCTACCACTATTATCGTCGACGGTCAGCGTCGTACCCGAGACGATGAGGCGCACCGGTTTCCAGCCGCGCAGCGTCGACGACGCCATGTTATACGTCGTCTTGATGAGACCGCCGCCACCGGTGAAATAGTTGCCTGCGTAGACGTCGATGCGCGCGCCCGAGACATTCCAGTCAAGTGCTGTCGGATCGTTGTTGTAGACGGAAATTTTATACGTGCCGTCGACAAAACCCTGATAAAAATTTACAATCTCGGGGCCATAACCGTTCGTCGCATCGACCGCAAGCGAGGTCGATCCCGCAGGCGGCGACGTACCCGTTTCGGCGCAATAGCGCTGTTCAAAGTATACGTGAAACTTACTATTCGAGCCGTTCGCATTTTGAATCGCCGCCTCGTTGTACGGCTGGCAATCGAAATTATTCGACGACGGCCCGACGACGTGCAAATCTAAATCTTTGGTTTGGTTTCCCCACGTTAGAATCACTTTGATCTGTTTCGCTCCGCCGGTAAACGTACCCACCATCGGCAGGTAGCCGATATTCGTCGTCGTGTTGTTCTGCACCGCGATGCCGTTTTGCGTTATCGAATAATAACTCGGTATCGCGATGACGAGAGAATAAATACCCGAACTCATGCCGTTACCCGACCAATCGTACGTTGGCGACGTATAGGGCGAAGCGCCCCAACTCGTCACGCAGCTTGCGGGGAAAGCAAATTGTTTACCGTCGGGGTCGAGGTTCGGCGTGCCGGTGACTGTCGCGCCCGAATAATCTTTGAGCGTAAAGGTCGCATTCGAAAGTAAAATTTGCGAGCCATTCGAGCCGTCGACGACGGCGCCGACGAAGCAGCCTTTGCCCGTCGTATCGACGACGAAAATATTACCCGCATTCGTCGCCGCACCCGCACTCGACGCGATATAATTCAAAATGCCGTTGCGGTTCGGCGCAACCGTCGCGGCCTTGACGCAATAGCCGTTCGTCGCCAGCGCAATCGGTAGCACATTACCGGGCAAGCCAAACGTAAACGCCCCCGAAGCGGGTGTCGTCACGTTCGAGCCAATTTGTGTCGTGCAATCCGATTGGTAGATGCCGACGGTCGCGCCGTTCACGGGGTTATTATTCGTATCGCGCACATAACCCGCGATCGAGCCGACGATATTTTTTCCATCGGAGGATGCACTAAAGGCGCTTTGCACTCCCACCGAATCGACGATCAAAAATTGCGCGTAATATTGCGAACCGTTGAGTTGGTTGATGCACGTTAAATTACCGCAACTCGTGTTAAGCGTATAAGACGACGTCACGGCGCAGATTGCCGCTGAATTACAGACCACAGTACCGTTGTTCATCCCAGGCAAGGGCTGCGAACACGCCGCGTCTTTGCACACGCGCACGCTGATCTGTTGCGTATCGGTCGGAATGCCCGCAAGACCCGACACCCAAGTGAAGTTGAACGAGTTGCCGTAAAAGTTATCGAGACCGACGCCGCCGTCGTTCGGCGCGGGGGGATTAAACACGGTGTAGCTCACGGCATTCGTGGTCGTTTCATAATTGCCGGCCGCGTCGCGCGCAATAAAACAAATATTGACTGTCCCGACCGCGAGCCCGGTCGCCTGTAGAGGCGACTGCGGCGAGGTCGGCGGATACGTCGCATCGCTCGCGATCATCGCCGCCGCAGTCGGGCACGCGCTCGTTGTAATGAGTCCCTTATATGCCGTGATGTCTTCGGCGCCCGCTTTGCCGATCTGTAAATTTACATCGGTTAAGACCGTCGATTTGCCCGCCAAGTTTGTCGCGGGGCTAATCCAATTCGAAACCATCGACGACGGGGGAGTAATATCGTAACGAAACGACTGCCGCGTGACGGCGCTTGCCGAACTGCCTTGGTAAAGCGCGCCGTCGTTCGAACCGATGACACAGACGCTATACGTTGTGCCGTCGACCCAAGCGACGTTGTTGTTGGTAATTGTTTGCGTCGCCGAAGTCTGCTGCGCCGAGTAACTACCCACTGCGATCGGGCAACTGAGGCCCGAAACAATAACGTATTTATAATAGGTCACTCCCGTGACTTTTATATTTTCGCAATTGAAGCGCGTCGGGTTGCGCGGTAGCCCGTTATCGGGTGCGGTCGTCGTGCCTACCCCACCGGTGCAGGTGCCGTTACTCGCGAGCGCGGCGGTGGGCGCAGTCGTATCGACCGTATACGTATAATTCGTCGAACTTGCGGTCGCTTGGTAGTTGCCCGCCGCGTCTTTGCCGATCACCTGAATCGTATACGAGCCGTTGATGAGCCCGGCTGCCGATATCAAATCGCCCGCCGCGCCCGGGTTCATGTCTGTCGACCACGCGCCCGAAAAACCCGAGCCCAACACACGGTATTGGTATTTTACAACCGTCGAACTATCGACCGCCGTCGGCAGCACGGTAATCGCAAAACTCGTTGCCGATGTCGGGTTGACGGGCAGCGTATTCGTATCGAACTGCGCGACCGGCGGCACGGTATCGAGCAAAAAGCGTGTTTCTTGATAGGTCTTCGTCGCAAAAAAATCGGTGATGCTACCGCTACCCGGCCCCGGCGGGTTTGCACACGCACCGGCGGTGCCGTCTCCGATAACAGAAGTATCGCACTGGTAATTGCCGACGTTATCGGCCGCCACTACCTGAATATCGTAGCACTGGTTCGTCGCAACGATCGCGTTGATCGGTATATTCGTCGAAGTGCTCGCTTGCCATGCGCCGAACGTGTAGGTTGCGGCGGCGCCGTTGCAATCGGTCGTAACCACGCCCGCCTTCGTGCCGATGCGATACTTGTAGCTCGCGGGAATCTGTGTCGCATCGGGCGCCGCCGCCGAATAGCACGGCGGCGCGTAACCCGTGGGAAATCCGCCCGGAATATCGACGCAGTTGCGGTAGACGATATTGATGTTTGTGACCGTGCCGCTCGTGAGCGCTGCCGGAGTATTCGAAAGCCCAATATCGGAAACCGAAGTGGTATCGACCGAAAAATAATAGTACGTCGTGTCGGTCGCAGGCTGCCATGCACCTGCCGCGTCTTGAATAATGAGTTCGAGGCGATAGCTACCCGTCGGCGGCACGGGGATATTAAAGGTCGTCAAAATCGGTGTGACGGCGCTCTGCGTATTGGTATAAGTACTCGTCGTAACATTATAGAGCGCCCAACGATAAGCCTGACCCTTCGCATAGTCGCCGCGCACCGTGACGGTCACCGGTGCGGCAAAATTCGTATTCGCGGCAGGGCACGTGAAGGCGCCCGTGTCGTCGAGACAGGTCGCACGCAACCACCGCGCGCCCATGAAAGTTCGCGAGTTATTCTCTGCGCCGGAGAGTAGCCCAAAAAGCATTTGGTTTTCGACACCCGTGACCGTGAGCGTATAGTACTGGTATTGCATGCGTACCGAATCGTTCGGGTCGAGATTCAAATACACCTGGTTTGTCTCTGCGCCCTTCGTCACCGAGACGATATTAAGACCCGGAATCGAATAGTTTGCAGTCACGAGCGCTCCGTTGTCGTAGTTTAGCGGTTGATTAAAAGAGACGACAATCTGCGTATTCGAGACCGGCGTTGTTTCAATGACTTTGAAATTAGCCGCGTCGTTCGAGAGCATCGTCGATAAAAATTTACCGACGCACGCCTGTGACGATAAGATCAAAATTCCGAGCACGAAACCCAGAGCGATACGGCGGAAGACTACAGTGTTACGCATTGCATCCCCCCTTAAAAGCTACTGAGCAAGCACTTGTTTATATCCCATGAATTCGTACCAAAAGAATAGAACGTTCGCGCTGGCGCTGTCGTCTCGTCACCTGGCCATCCTTGGTATGTGTTGACGGGGGTATAGACGCGCCCCGCCGAACCACCACCCGAAATCGTAATCTTAAAGGCGTTCCAGAGTTCGCAGTGCCCCCAATTGCTCACGGCGTTGCAATACGGGTCGGCACCGTTCGGGTTCGTCGGTGCGACCGCAGGCTGCGTCGCAATCATCTCGAATGCAACACCGTCGGCATCGTACACCTTGACTTGCACGTTGGTTTGGTCCCACGCTTGATTCGCCGCGCTCGGCGTTGGAGTTCCCGAATAATAATTATATAGCCACTCGCTCCAATTGACGACCGTCACCCAATACGTACCGTCGGTATAGCCGCCGATAAAATTCTGCACTTCGGGGCCGTAACCGTTATTCGCGTCTTGCACGAGTGCGGTCGTCGTCGTCGGGTCTAACGGAAAATAATTATTACCGCTGTAAGCGCCATTCCCCTGCACGTACGTGCGCGTCTTCGAAGAATATTGCTCTTGCCAAACCCCATAACCGATATTCGGCCGCCCCCCCCACGAATGAAACTGCGTGTTGTTGCAGGTATCGGAGCCGACATTCGTGAGCGTTTGTCCGGCGGGGAGCGTACCGACGACATGCAAATCGAAATCAAGCGGGTAAAGCGTACCCCACGCGAGCACGACTTTGAGATCTTGCCCTGCGAGCAACCGCACAAGGGGGATGCGCCCCTTACTGACGGCGGCATTATAGACGGTGACATTTTCGATATTGAGCTGATTGTAAAGTTGATTCGAAACTCCCCAACTGGCGCCGTCGACTTGAATCGTGTACGTGCCCGGCGGCACGGCGGCGAACGAAAGATCGCCGCACACGGTAGTGTCGGGGTCGGTAAAAACATCGCGCGGAATATTGGTGGGGGGCGAGCCCACCGGCGGAATGCTCGCGCAGCCCGAATACGTGCCGCGTTGCGTCGCGACGACACTACCCTGATAGTCGATGAGGCTCGCGTTGGGATAACCCAACATCCAACCGTCGTCGCCGTCGACGACCTTTGCGGTAATCGTTTGCGCAGACGACCCCGCGATTGTCGCAAGATTCAGCGTGCCGATATTCGTGACGATCGTACCGAGGCTGCCCTTGCCCTGCACGGTCACACCGCGTTTCGTCGCGGGAAAATAATTGGGGTCGCCGACCGCAGCGCGAATCTGGTATCCCAACTTTGCCGTGCGCACATTGTCGATCGTAAAAACCCCGTTGACATCGGTCGTGAATGGGCCGCCGTAGAGCGCCGTCACGTTTGTGCCGCCCGTCGTATAAAGCTGAATCGAAATTCCGCTCACCGTCGTATTGTTTTGGTCTTTGATTGTCCCGCCGACTTTACCGACTACGTAGTGCTCGGCCGAAGTCGCCGAAAAATCGCTGCGGTAATTACCATAAGGGTCGCCCGCTTGCACCCGCGCATACGCCGACGGTGTCGCAAACGGGTCGACAGCGACCGAAAATTGTTTGGTCGTGAGCGCCACCGGGCAATCGGGTAGACTCACGTTCTTGCAACTCGGTACGATCGTATCGCTGATGATTTGCGTAAACCCCGCATCTTGTGCTACTTGAATGCGGTAGTTTTGCGAATCTGTCGTTGCGGTCGTATTATCGATATTGAAGACAAGCACGCCGATCGGAAATTTTGCCGGACTCGACGATGCGGCCGTAAAAGACGGATTATTTGCCGGTGGGTCGACATCGACCGTCCATTCGGGTGTTGCCGTCGCCGTTGCGGTCGACTGCCAATTACCGGCGGCGTCTTGCCCGATCACGCACACCTTATAGACCGTGACGCCGGTCGTCGCTATCGCCGGCGGGTTAAGTACGATCGGATTATTAACCGACGTCGATGCGTTATACGACGCACTCGAACACGGCGCCCCGGCGCCCGTGACCAACGCATAACGATAATTGACCGCTGCGCCCGTCGACGAAATCTGCATTTGGTAGCCTGTCGTCAACGTCGTAATCGTCGGCTGTGTTACGGGGTTAATCCAATTGATGATTGCAATGGGTGGCGTCGTGTCTACCGTCCAGGTATACTTCGTAATAATACTTGCGGTCGTTGTGCCCGACCAACCACCTTGCCAATAGAGGCCGCTCACGCTCTCGCCAATCGCGCACACCGTCTTTTGCGGTACCGCATCGGTTAAACCCGACGCGGTAATCGGCGTCGCGAGCGGCTGTATCGGTAGTAAATCCCACGTGGTGCCCTGATTACAATCGGTGCCGTCGACGACCTTGCCTTTATACGCCGCCGCCCCGTTCGAACCCAAAACATGAATCGCGACAGACGTTTGCGTCGGTGTTATCGACGTTAAATCGGAAAGTAAATAAACGGCTTCGACGACCCCGGTATCGATGGTGTACGTGTAACTGCCGCCCGCAACCGGTGCGGCGAGCGCGTTACCCGAAGCATCGTAGCCGATAACTTTGACCGTGACGCTACCGGGTACGAGACTACCGGTATAAACAGCGTTCGGAATCGCGAGTCCGCCGCTCGCGAGATCTGGCGCACCCTGATAAGTCGCCGTCGAACAGTCGTTGATCGTACCGTTATCGAGACAATACTTGAAATACGAGACATCGGTGCCCACAACGCCGACATTCAGATTCAACGACGCGGTGACCGCCGACGGCAGCGTAACTGTATTCAAGAGCGCCGTCGGCGGTGTAGTGTCTTGCATCCACGAAACACTGAAGACATCGCTCGCAGTCGTGTCTTGCCAATAGCCGTTCGTGTGCTTTCCGATAATATAAATTGTGTGATAGCCGTCGGAGAGCGCGCCGGTGTTGAGCGGCGTTGCCAGTGGAATTTCAGACGACCACGAGCCAGCATCGATTTTGAATTTGTACGCCACCGCATACGCGCCGGTCAAGATACCATACATTGTATTTTTATTGTAAAAGGGTGCGCTCGTGCAAGTCGTGCCCGCAGCGGCGCCCGGTTTACATAAAGCGATGGCTCCCGCCGCTATCGGTAATACCGAACCATCGGCGGGGTTGCGCCAATCGACGCTTGTAAGCGCGGGCGACGGTAAACCGGTAAAGTTTACTTGAATAACGCCCACTAAAGGCGCTGCGTTCGTGCCCACAAGGTTTAGCATCGTCAGCGTATAGCTAATCGGTTGTTGGATTGTCGTATTAACGACGAGCGTATTCGCGTCGCCGATCTGCTTCGTGATCGATGTAACTTGCAAACCGTTGCTGAGAATAAAATTTGCGGGATTAAGCCCCGTCGCATCGGTACATTCTTTCGTCAGCGTGACAGTAAACTGCGTACTCGAAACTGTCGCCGAAGAGACATAAGCCGGTGGCGCGCCGGTCGGCGATGCAGCCGGGTCGTTGGGACTCACGACACCCGAAACGTTCGCCGCCTGCGATTGGCTGCCATTACCTGAAACGCGGCCGCAAGCCATGGCGAGCATGGCCATAACTGTTAATAGAGCGCTATAAAATAGAGTACGCATTTTTTCCTCGCTGCTTTATTTGACGTTTCGACATTTTACCGTACGACACGTTAAGCGCGCGAGAAGAAAAATTGTGATATGTGAACAATTGGTTAGCGAACTCTCGGATGTCTACCTTACCAGTCGAGCGGTCCCGCACCGCTTGCGGTCGTCAACCCGTCGTTCAAGAGTCCGCAATCGAGATTGGGGTCTTTCGGCACCTGACCGGCAGGTGGCGCGACACCCGCAGTCAGCGCATCCGACGGGCCGTTGATATTGAACGGCGCACCGCTACTACACGCCGAAAATAGGAACGTCAAATTTGTCGCACCGCCAGCGGTCGCGTTCTTGTTCAAGGTAATCGTCGTGCCGTCGACGATCGCGGCAATCAGCGTGCTTGCGGGAATTCCCCCGCCAGTGACCGACCAGCCGACACCGAGGCCTGCCGTCGTCGGCAAAGCCGAAATCGTCGGCGAGCCGTTCGTGCGTGTACCGTTCAGAATTTGATTAAACCCATATTGCCAATTCGCGTAACCGAACGTCGCACCCGCATTGTCGTCGACGGTCAACGTCGTACCCGCAACCGAAATCTTAAACGCTTTCCAGCCGCGCAGTAGCGACACCGTTTGGTTGCCGACAGTCGCCCGCAGACCGGCCGTGCCCGAGTAGAAATCCCCCGCATAAATTTGCACGCGCGCCCGACTCTGCGCCCAATCCATTGCGAAGCCGAGCGTTTGCGCACCGCTCACCGCCGCGTTTGCGCTCAGCGTAATCTCTGTACCACTCACGATAGCCGCGACGTACGTGTTCGCCGGCACCCCCGTGCCCGTCACGCGCATGCCGACCAAAATATCGGTCGTCGACGAAAGCCCCGTAACGCTCGTCGCGAGATTTGTGAGCGTGCCCGAACGCGCTGGCGGCGTGGGATCGTTATTGTACACCGAAAATTTATACGTACCGTTGGTATAGCCCGTATAAAAGTTCATAACCTCGGGCCCGAATTTGAGCGTCGAATCGACTGCGAGATTCACTTTGCCGACGGGCGCCGTCGACGGCGTCGTGTCGCAATAGCGCTGCAATGTGTAGACGTGAAAACGCGCGCTGTCTTGAATCGCCGCTTCGTTGTAGGGCACACAATCGGTGCCGCCCGTCGGTCCGACGGCGTGCAAATCGAGATCTTGCACCGCACCGCCCCACGTCAAAATAACTTTGATCTGGTCTGAGCCGGTATTAAACGTGCCGACCATCGGCAAGTAGCCGACATTCGTCGCATTGTTCGCGGTCACGCCGATTGCGCTTTCGGTAATGTTGTAATAACCGGGAATCGCCACATCGAGCGAATAGACCCCGGCGTTGAGCCCGCTCGTATAAGTTCCCGCCGTGTTTGCCAGTTGCGGGTTATTCGTCGGCGGCACGGCGATACCGGGCGTGTTGTAAGGCGCGTTACCCCACTGCGCAATACATGCCGCCGGAAAATAAAACTGCCGCCCCGCCGGGTCGAGCGCCGGGTTACCCGAAACCACGTTGCCGTTCCAATCTTTTAACGTGAAGGTCGCGTTCGAGAGCGAAAGCTGGCTACCTGTCGAGCCGTCGACAATCGAACCGTAGAGACACCCCACCCCCGCCGTATTGACAACGTACACATTACCGACATTCGTGTCGACCGCAGCATCGACGCCGATAATTTTTTTCGTACCTTGGCGCGCGGGCACCGCCGTCGACGCCTGCACGCAATAGCCTTTACCGGCAAGCTGTTGCGCAATCGGTAGCGTATAACCCGCGCCGCTATTAAAAGTAAAAATGCCGCTCGCCGCCGTCGTCAAATTGCCGCCGATTTGCGTTGTGCAATTACCGCTCGTGTCGGTGTTATAGATACCGACAGTTGCGCCCGAAACTGCATTACCGTTAGTATCGCGGATTACTCCCGTTACTCCGCCCGTCACCGTTTTGCCGTTCGACACCGAGCCAAAATTACTGATATTACCCGAAGCGTCGGTGACGCGCAGTTGCGCATAATACTTGGCGCCGTTCTGCGCATTGATGCAACCCAACCCTGCGCAGCCGGCGAGATTGCTCTTGAAGTTATAAGACGTTGTCACCGCGCAGGTCGCGGCGCTATTGCAAAGCTGCACGCCGTTTTGCATTCCCGGTAATGCACTTGCGCATGCGCTGTCCGAGCACACGCGAATACGGATTTCGGTCGCATCGGCGGGGTGCGCCGCCCACGTGAAGTTGAAATTATTCGTATAAGCCGAGTCGTCGACACCACCGCCGTCTGCCGGGATAGCGGGGGTAAAAATATTATATGCCGTGCTCTGTACGCTCGTTTCGTAGTTGCCCGCCGCGTCACGACCGATATAACAAATCTTTGTCGCGCCGATTGCCAGCGAGTTTTTCTGTATCGGCGTAAAAATCGTCTGCTCGGGCAACGCTTGCAGCGTCGCGAGGGGCGGGCATGCGCCGTTATACGCATCGCCTTTGTACGCGAGCACGGGTTCTGCGCCCGCGTTGCCGATGAGTACGCTGAGGTCGGTCACAATCGTGTTCGTCGGCAACGACGCGGGGTTCAGCCACGTCGCAACTTTCGTCGAGGGCGGCGTGATGTCGTACGTAAACGTCAATTTTGTGACATCGCTATCCGATTGGCCTTGAAAAGGGCCAGCGATTGTTTTCTCGCCGACGACGCAGAGGCTATACGTTTGCCCGTCGACCCACGCGGCAGCACCGTTCGTGAGCGCGGTCGCCACGGGAATTCCGGTTGCCGGGTTTAAGAGTGCAGGCGTCCACGGCGCTGCGCCGACGCACGTCGCACCGCTTTCGATTTTCCAGCCGTAGAAATTGACGTTCGTGCCGCCGACGCTAATGTCGTAGCAGTTTTTGTTGCGCGGGTTGGTCATGAGCCCCGTCACGCCGCTGCAGTTGGCGTGCGCCGAGAGTACCGCCATCGGCGCGTTGAGATCGACGGTAAAAGTCCAGGTTGTCGGCGTACTATCGCTTTGCCAGTTGCCCGCTTGGTCGCGGCCGATGATGTCGATGGTATACGTGCCCGATGTCAACCCTGCCGCCGAAATTTTATCGGTCATCGGCACTTTATCGACGCTCGACCACAGTCCCGATTGCCCCGGCCCCGTGAGTCGATAATGATAAAAAACGGTGTTCACTGCGTCGTACTGCACGTCGACCGAAATCGCCGTCGCGGCGGTCGTGCCTGCCGGTAGCGTTGTCGCATCGAACGCGGCGCTATTTGCCTGCGTATCTAACACCCATGTGAGTTGCTGCGTCGCCGCGTGGTTAAACGCGGTACCGCTCGCACAAGCCGAACCCGCCATGTATTGCGTAAAGCTGCACGCATACGCATTCGCGCCGTTATAGCACGCAGTCGTGTCGTTTTCATTGGCGGTAATTTTTGCGATATCGCATTCAAAGTTGCCCGCCAAATCGCGACTCAAAACTTGCATGTCGTACGTACCGTCGCCCGCAATGGCATTGTAGGTAATCGGTATATTCGTGTTGGTCTCGGCACTCCAAGCGCTCCACGCGCCGGCATTGTAGCGCGTGCGGTAATAATAGTAAGCCGGTGCTTTTGGTGTCGGCGCGCACGGCGCAGAAAAGTCGGGTGCGCCGCAGACGCGCGCTTTGGCGGTAATATTCGTCGTAGTCACGTTGGTGCGCGTCGCCGGCGCAACGACCGGCGGATTCGAAAGCCCGATATAAAGTGGCGGTGTCGAATCGACGGTGATGTCGAGCGTCGTTAGATCGGTCATCACCTGCCAAGCGCCTTGCGCGTCTTGCACTTGCGCGTACAGCCGGTACGTATTCGTCGCGATCGTCGGCGTCGAGAAAGTCGCACCGGCAGTAACTTCAGCGCTCCACTCGGTCGTGGGCGATGCAGTGAACGCTGTCGTTAAGAAATCCCACGTCTTGGTACCGGTGCCCGTACCGGTGGGGTCTTGCACGAGTTTCCAGCGGTAGACGGCGCCCAAGGCATAATCGCCGCGCACGGTGAAGGTCGGGCTTGCCGCAACGCCCGAATATGCGAACACGGGTTGGCTCGTGCCGTCGGCGGCTAAGAAAACCGCCTTGAGCCAACGCGCGCCCATGAACGTCAGACTGCGATTTTCGGCGCCACCTAAGAGCGGGTCGAGCGTATTATTCAAAATCGCGCCGACGGTCACGGTGTAATATTGCCGCTGCATACGGTTCGAGCCCGCAGGGTCGAGATTGAGATACACTTGGTTCGTTTCGGGGCCTTTCCCGACGCCGATAAGATCGAGACCCGGCAGGCTAAAATTCGACAGATCGAGCGCACCCTTGTCGTACGCGAGCGGCTTATTGAACGAGACGCGAATCGTCGTGTTGTTAACCGGTGCTGCTTCGATAATTTTGAAATTCGCTCCGTCGTTATTTAGTAACGTCGACAAAAATTTGCCGACACAATTCATTGTCGTGAGCGGTAACAGAGTAAGCAAAAACGCAAGACGGATTGTTTTCATGAATATCTCCGTTTTAGAAGCCGCTGAGATTACATTTATTGTAATCGCAAGTAGTCGAGCCGCCACCCGCACCCGGCGAACATGCTCCGCCACCATCAGGCCAGTTGACAAATGTGCCAATCGGCGTGTATGAACGCCCCGCCGACCCCGAAC
>JAFEGD010000040.1 GCA_018240245.1 Spirochaetota bacterium
CAATTAGAAAAATAGCATGATTCAAAAATTACTCCTCAAAAATTTCGGCAAATTTCGCGGTCAAGCGTTCGCGCTGAAGCCCGTGACGGTTTTTGTCGGGAAAAACGAAGCGGGCAAAACGACGCTTTGCGACGCGCTCTTCGACAAGCTGTGTGCGCCCGGCGCGAATATCAACGAGGGTAAGCGCCTCAGAGATCGTTACGGCGAGGCGCGCGAGGCAGAACTCGAGTTCGCCGCAGAAACTTGGAGCTTCGATGCCGACGAGTTTGCGAATGTGTATGCCGTGCGTGCGGGCGATTTAACGGTTGGCTTCAAGAAAAATGCCGCGTGGGCAGAGACAATAAAAAACGCTATTTTTTCCGGAGGCATTGACGCGCAAAAGATTATTGCCGACTTGCGCACGAAGGCCGACGACAAAGGTACGCTGAAACATAGCAAAGCCCTGCAAAAGGCTAAGGTCGATTATGCCGAAGCCGAAACAGAACTCGAACGGCTATTAGAAGACCGAAATATGTTACTCCAGCAAGAAGTGGGAGTAAAAACGGGCGGTGAAGGTCTTAAAGAAATCGAAAATCAAATTTATGAGACGGAAAAAGCACTCTTGGCGCAACGCGGGCTGCTTGAAATTCAAGAAAAAATTCGCGAGCGTAAAGCTATCCAAGCACAGCTCAAAAATCTACAGCAACAGAAAGAATTAGAAAAAGAAATCGACGCTTCCGCAATTTATGCGACCGATACTGCCGCCGAAGAAGCGCAGTTGCGGCGTGCCTTGGCCGATTTAGCGGGCGAAGAAAATATTTTAGTCGGTGAGTCGAAAACACTCAAAGTGCAAGCTGTTCAAGCGGCAGATGAAATTCGGAGACAAGAGAATGAAATCGAAAAAAAGTCCTCGCCCGTTTTGATCGCAGAAAAGCTACGAAAAGAAATTTTTACCAAACGCGCCAAAGAAAAAGAAAGCGAAAAAAGCTATTTTCAGAAACCACTCTTAGTATTCGGCGGCGGCGTCGCGCTCATGGCGCTTGTCGCTTTTGCCGAAGGGCGTTCTTGGCTTGCGGATATACCGCTGCCGAGTTGGTTGCCGGGTGTCGCACTGATGGTAACGGCTGCGATTATTGTGAAACTTGCGTACCGTAAGAAAACGGAAATAACGATCGATCGCGAGAGCGACGAACGGTTGCTCGCAGAAACGCGCGACGCATGGCTGAATGCGAGCGAGAATGCGCTTGCCGCGTCTACTCTCGACGGTGCAGCCGAGGAGTTGCAGCGCTATATCAATCTGCACGATCAACTGCGGCAGCGCTTGCAACATCTTAAAGAGACTCAACGTTCGCGCGAAGGCGAATCTATCGCGGTCGCGGGAAAAATAGAAGCGCTGCATACGAAAAAAGATGCGGTAGAAAAATCACTCCGCTTATGGTGTGAAAAATATCGCGTGGCAGACGTTACAGATTATGCGAAAAAACGGCAGCGCTACGATGTTGTCGCAGCAGAATTGCAGAAGCTCGTACTAATAAATGGCTCGGCGATCGAGTCGGCGAAGTTGAAAGACACCGAAACGTTACAGGCGACGTTAGCGGTGCGCCTCGGCCATCTCGACAAAGAGATTATCGACGAAGAATGGAGTGCCGCGAAAGAGCAGCGCGCAAAGAGCGAGGTCATGCAGCGCGAAGAACAATTAAAGAATCTATTAAAAGAACGCGATAGGCGCGCAGAAGCCGTGCATCGCGGCAGCGGCGCGGTCGAAGCGCGTATGGTAACGCTACCTGCCGAGATTTATGCGAGCGAGCAAGCGGTCGAAGCTCTAAGGCAAAAAATTGACCAACTCGAAATCGCTCGCAAGGCCGCCGAGTATGCCTTGGCGATCTTTGAAAATATCAAAACCGAACAGGCAGATATCTTCGAGAGTTTGGGAGACGAAATTTCTAAGTATTTTTCGGGATTTTTTCCCGAATCGCGCGCGATCAAGATTTCGGCTTTCGAAACTAAAGCAATACAGATTGAAGATAGTGCAGGCGATGCGCGCGCGCTCGAGCATGTTTCGACCGCGACGGTGCAGGCGTTCTACCTCTCTGCACGTTTGGCGTTTGCGTTAAAAACGCGCGGAAGTCAGCCGGGAATTATTATTCTCGACGAACCCTTTGCGAGTTTCGACGCCGCGCGGCAAGAGAATGCAATACGCTTTCTGAAAAAATTTCAGAAAGAACATAATTGGCAGCTTATCGTTTTTACGAAAGACATTATATTCCAGAAAAGCCTAACAAAACAATTTGCCGACACTGAGAATTTTATTGTTCACGAGCTCTAATCGTTTAATACACGAACTCGCACCGCGAGTTCGTGCATTCAATCACGGCAATTGACTTTCGGCGTGAAAGTAACGCCGCACACGCAAGACGAATGCGTAAGCGCCGTAGCTATAAAACGGCGCCGATAACACATCGATCGAATAGTGTACACGCTGCACGATGAGACAGGCGGCCATGGTGAGAAAACCCCAAAGATATATCGTTTTGACGCGACCCGTCGGTAAAACTAGATAGAAAATAAACATCGTTGCGGTATGACCCGAAAAAAATAAATCTCTTTCGAGTACTTTGCCCGTGTGTAACCAACTCAAGACTGGGTCTCTGAGTTCGATCATGCCCTCTGGCGGCAAAAGCGGAATAAGCCACATCGCGAGCATGCGTATCGCCGCATAGAGCGCGTACGCTTGCATGCCGATGACGAGCCGCTTGGGATGCGGCATGAGCATGATGACCGTGCAGAGCAACCCCAAATAAAGAAGAAAAAAAGTTAAGTTGCTCAAATCTTGCGGCGGTATCATTGACAACAGCGGGTCTGCAATGCGAACGCCGTGGCGCATTTCGTTGAAATGCAAATATTTCAGCGTCGTGAGCATGACGGCGAGTAGGATTAAAAACGAA
>JAFEGD010000041.1 GCA_018240245.1 Spirochaetota bacterium
AGAGATTTTAACAATGCCGCCGGTAAATTGCGGCGCGTCGCTCGGCGCGTTAAAGACCTTCATCTCGGGCATCGCCGGCGTCAGCGAGTCGCCGAACTTGCCGCTGAGGCCGTTCGCGATCGAAGACACGATGCTTTGCGAGAGTTCTGAGAGCGTCGATAGATGAGCGTCGTTGATGTCGCCGCCGTCGTCGGATGCGCCCATCATCGTTTGCGCGATGCGGCGCGCGAGATCTTTTGGGAAAACAAGCGCCGTCTGCGTTGTTCCCATCGAGATTTCGGCAATCACGCCGCCTTTGGGTAAATCGGCGCCGAGTTGCGCGGGAGTTATTTCGTCGACTTGTGCGTTAGAGATTTGGATCGTCTTACCGACCATAACGCCAGCCTGCGTACCGGCGACTTGCATCGCGTCGTTAAACGCATCGGAAAGAAGTTCGCGCTCGGTCGGCGAAAGCCCGCTACCCGCATCGGCAACCGCGGCACCGCCGCCGCCTTTCGCGGGCGCCGCCATGTCGTCGGTGCCCATGAGCAGCGCATCTATTTCTTCTTGCGATAATGACCCATCACCCATATAATCTCCCTAGGGCGTCGCCCCTTAACTCACCACCAACTGTTCGAACATGACTTCAGAAATTTTACCGTCGCGTAGAATCATATTGATCTGGTTCTTTATCTCTTCGCCCAAATTGAGTTTCTGCAACGGCGTGAAAAGTTCATCTCTGCGCTTACCGCCGAGAATAATGTTGATGATGTGAATCATTTGCGGTAGACGCTTACCTAACTCTGCGTCAAGCTGCTTGTTAAGTTCGCCCTCATAACCCAAAGTGATTGTCGCCTGCGCGTAGTGCGCTTCGTCGGTATCGGCGGTGTTTACACGAAACTCGTGCGTAATCTTAAAAATTGCCGGCGGCGCCGACGGCGGAGCGATCGTGATACTTTCGGTCTCTTGAAAATCGGCGTTCTTGTAATATTTCGCGACCATCACCGAAATAACAAACATCAACGCGAGCGCGATGAGTCCCGCAACGACCCAGATTAGAATGGTAACGATACGCGAACGACCGGCAGCAACGGGGGGTGCCGCCGAGGCTTCGCCTTCGTCTTGGTCTAATTCTTCGTCTGCCATACTCTCTCCTTTGTCGTTAGAACTCTAATAAAACTATGCAATGCGCGTTTTCTCGGCAAATACTTGGCGATTGAACAACACAATTTTCTCTAAAAGCTCGTCGGGTTTCTCGCGCACTACGTACTTCGTGCCGTCGGTGAGCTTAATTACCGTATCGGGCGTCGCTTCAAAAATCTCAATGAGATTATGGTTCAGGTAGAATACCTTACCGTTGAGACGCGATAACTCGATCATAAACCCTTGTTATTATGTCGGATTGATCGTGGTGGCCGATGAGTGTTATTTTTTGTATTTGGCATTCATGCGTTTTTACCGGAGATTTTCCGTTTTATTATTTTCGGCTTTTTACTCGACCTGTACAGCCCGCAACCTGCCTGCGGGCAATCCTACCGCTGCTACAAATTCACCCGGTCGAATAATACCCGTCAACGCCGATTGCAAAGCGACAGCCGACGGTAAAATTTGCACTATCGCTTTCTATTTGCAGCCGTTCGCAGGCACGCGCATTGTCTTCGCCGACAACGAGTTAAAACCGCTTTTGACCGAAAAAGACAAGACGCTCGCGCTCACGCGCGTTGTACTCAAACTCGACGCCGATCAGACAACGGCAACGCTCGTCGCAGAAAATACGAAGTTAAAGCTTGCGCGCACGCTACAAATATCCACCGACACCCCCACCTCCGCCCCTTATCCGCCGCTGGTTTTTTTAGACGCGCCGAACTCTGAGCACCGGTTCGTACGCCGTATACAGACGGGCAAACAGCCAAAAAGTGCGATGTTTATATCGCCAACAAAAGTTGTCTTACCGCTACTCGACGACAACCACAGCGAAGTCGTCGATATTCTCACGGGGGAGCGCATCAAGCTCACAATGCCGCCCGAATACGCGAAGCGCGGCGGCTTCGTCGAAAGTGTGATGATTTCTTCTTTAGAAGAGTTTTGGGTGAGCCAAATGAATTCGGCGACGATTCACCGCTTCGCCGCGCATTCGCTCGAATACCGGGGCGCGATCAAACTCTCGGGGCAATGGACGAAAGTCTTAGCCTTAAACCCCGTCGAAAATATCGTCTATGCCAGCAACTGGAATAGCGCCGATATATCGCTCGTCTCGATCGACACGCTCGCTGAAATTAAAAAAATTAAGATCGGCGGTGTGCCGCGCGGTATGGCGTTCAGCGCTGACGGCAAGTCGATGCTCGCCGCGATTTTCGGCGGCAAGAGCGATAGCGACGGCGCGGGCGGCACCGCACTCGTCGACCTCGAAAAAAAGAAAATCGCGCGCTGGATTATCAAAGGCGGCTCGCACCGCCACATCGTTCGCCTCGCGAACGATGCCGAGAGTTTCGCCATCTCGGACATGATGCGCAGCAAAGTCTACTTCGTCGAAGACAACGCCAAAATCGCCGAAACCAAAGTCTATAATAATCCTAACACGATCGCGCTCTCGCCCGACGGTAAATATCTCTATGTCTCGTGTCGCGGCCGCAATAACTCGAAGTCATATCTCTTGAAGGGGCCCGATTTCGGAAAGCTCATGGTCGTCGACACGGCGACGCACCAAGTCGTCGAAAGTATCGAAGCAGGCAACCAGCCGACGGGGCTCGCCGTCTCACCCGACGGGAGATATATTGTGCTCACGGATTTTCTCGATCACGCGCTCAGAGTGTACGAGCGCAATCAAAAATAAAACTCACTACGGCAACATCGCCCAGAGATGGTCTTGATCGCTCTTTGTGATGTCGTGCACATCGTCGCCGTATTCGTGATAGTCGTACTTTGCGCCCCACACGTACCGAATAAAATCGCGGCAGATCGGCACTTCGAGCACCACGTCTTTCGCCTCACGGTCGCCGCCGACAGTGAGCACGACTTTCTTATCGTAAATAAACGGAGCGGTGATTTTGCGGCGCTCTTCGCCAGTTAGTAAGCTATCGAATTTAAAATACTTCGCATAAAAATTTCCTTTAATGCTGATAACTCCAGCGTACGGATAAAACGCAGCTTCTTTGCCGGGGTTGTCGACGTAGTAATAATATTCGTCTGCCGATTTTTTTTCGGCTTCAAATTTCGCCTGGTTCGCTTCGGTATATTTTTTCCGAAACTCTGCATCGCGCAAAAGATCGACGCTCTGAAAAAAAGTAGAGATTACCGCAATCCCCCCGGCGGAGAAACCGCTGAGATACACTTGCCCGGGAGTCACAATACCGCCCGCCGCCAATCGGTTCACAAAAATATTTGTTGCGCGGCGCGTATCTTCGACGGCGTCGAGATGATCGCCCGAAAGCGGCCACCAATTCTGTACACTCAAAATCATCGCGCGCTTTGCCGGAGCGACGGTAATCAAGAAATTTGCGGCGCTCTTGTAATAATTTTTATTGCGCGCGTTACCGTGAATAAAAACAACGAGCGGCACCGGCCCCGAAATACGCGGGGGGATATAGAGTTCGGCTTCGATTTCTTCGTGAATGCGATTGGGTTTTGGCACTGCAGCTGTCAGCGTATAACGGCCTGTCTTGAATTCGCGCACGCCAGCCGGAAAATAAATCTCCGCCTGCGTCGTCACTTTTATAGGAGAAATAATTGTCAGCAATACAATTGCCGCAAGTACGCTCGCGTGTCGCCATTTAAACCGCATTAGGAAAAACTATGATTCAAAATCGTGATGTCAACCCAGTCACACTACCATTTAATCCCTGCCGCCAGCGAAATGCCGATACCCGAAATATTCGGCGAAACAACGTTTTTACCGTCGGCAGTTAAGAGTGTGTTCGAGCCGTCGCTCATATCGCGCGCCGACGCCCAATAGATTGGCAAACTCGCGAGCAAGATGAAAGAACCGATTTTATAAGTCAGCTCGGGCTTAAAAATTAAGAGCGGGTTTGCGCTCGTTAATATTTGCTCGTTCGTCGCAATGCCTTGTTTTGTCGCGATGTCGGCCGATGTGAAAAGCACACCCGCACCAAATCCGAGGTTGACACCCCATGCGCCGTCGTTCACGAGCCGGTAGTAAAAAATTGCACTCAACGGCACAAAATAGCCGGTAAAATTTATCGTCATCGCCGCTGCGGTCAACGGCGTACTCACGACCGCCGCCGTCTTCGGCATCGCGGCGTAACCGACATTCAGTCCCAAAATAAATTCGCGAAAAACCAAACGTGGCTCTGCGTAAAATTGCCACACCACCGAAGCCGCGTCGCGCCCGAGCGACGAAGTATAGAGGTTACTCCCCGCTTGTTGGTTGAGCTGATTCGCCTGTTGCGCCGCGTAGCCGCTCAAATTAGATGCGTTTGCCGAATTGTCGGCGAAGTGCGCGGCAAAGCCGAGCGTCAGGTGGAGCTCGTACGTATCGGATGCGGTACCGCTATCGGTTGGTTTTTTCTGTGGCTCAATCGGAGCCTCGCTCGGAAAGAAGAAACGGTATTCGCCGTTTGCCGAACGAATAAAAATAATATTCTCAATCGCAATTTTTTTTTCCTCCGACGTCGCCACGTCGCGATAGAGAACCTCTTTTTCGGTAACTTGTAGCACCTTACCTTTCACGATGCGCCCTGTGCTATCGGAAATTTCGTCGATGCTCGTAATCTCGCTTGCAGGTTTTACCGACTGCGCTTCGATTGCACGGGGTATCGACGATGCGGCAGGCACGGGTATCGCCGGTGCCTTTGGCAGAGCCGACGGCTGCGCAGCGGGTTGGGTTTCATCGGCCGAATAAACCACACTCGCAACAATAAAAAACAAGAGAAGAACAAAAGAGAACTTGCTGCGCGGATAAAGCATTTATGTTGCAGTATGCATTTTAATCAATACGTCAAGGAGGTATGTATTTAGCCATATCTACCAGGGTGCGGGCACGTTACCGACTCTTTTCTTCGTCGAAATAATAATTAAAGCCAGCGAACATCGAATGCAACTGCCCTTGCAACGTATAACCGCTATTCTCATATACGAACGGCATGAATTGTGCTTCGAGAAAAGCGCCCACATTCGAACCGAGATCGACTGCAAAACCCACAAGCATGCGCGCCATAACCGCAAAACCGGGCGTCTCTGACTTGTTGGAGATATTCGCCAAAGGCTGCACCGTGAGATGCGAATAATAAATTCCCCCGCCGACACCCGAATAGGGATACGTGCGCTCGCTCACCGAAAAATAACGCGCGAGAGGAAAGCGATACGTTATAATTATCGAAGGCCCGAAGTTCCAGGCAAAAAATGTTTTTGCAGCGATAGGCTGCGTCGTTAGATTCGGCGCTCCGCTGATGTCGCTCGCCGCTTTGAGCGCTGTCGACGAATTATTCGCCGCGTTCGCAATCGTAAAAAAATGAAACGAATAACCGATCGCGAAGAGCCCCGGAGCATGCAAAGGGTGCATAAAGCGAAAATCAAAAGTAAAATCAGCTCCCGAGTTGCCCCAATCGGGCACGCTGACCGACGCACTATCTGCTTTGAACGCCGCCCACGGCGAAATACCGCCCGCAAACGTCAGCCAGCCGCGGTCGGTGATGACACCTCGTGTGCTTTGTTCGTCGGTCGACGGCAATTCTTTTTCTGAAGATACGGCAGCAATTTGCGCCGCGAAAATAATCGCGCATAGCAATGAAAGATTTGATCTCATCCGAACCTAAATAGTACCCCGATGCCCGAGCGGTAAAAAGGTTGTGAGAGAAGATAATCCCCCGTTTTGTTGATATCGGGATTTCGAATGCGCGCCTTAAGATATGCAAATTCAAACGACAGCTCTATCGATAGCGTTTCGCCGAGCGGAATAGCGACGCCCGATGCGAGACTCGAAATAACCCCCCATTCGGAATAACGCGCATATTGCGTATCGGCGACGTTACCCGATGCCGAGCTACCGTTCATTGTCGATTGTAGCGCGCCGAAACCGTATGCGCCGCCTAACCCCGCCTCGATAAAGAAAAGCTCGTACCAATAGATGCGGTAACGCAATTGCGCGGCGCTCCACCCCAAAGCGGCGCGATAATCGCGACTCGTAAAATTAACCGGCGAGCCGAGCGCCGCCGACGCCGCCGTCGTAAACGGCGCAACATACGAATTGGGTACCGTCGATGTATCGCGCAAACCGAACGAGCTATAGAGCCCGAGTGTGAACGCAACGAAGCCCGGCCCCCAACGGTGCGCCACGCGCCCGCCGAAATCGAAAAATTGATTATCGGCGTTTATTCTGCTATAAGACTCGGAGAACGGCAACACACTCCAAGCCGTCGAATAAATACCTTGAACGCCAAATTGCCAGGTTTCAGCGCGTAGCACAGTACCAGTAAATAGCCCAATTGAGAATATCCATACGGTAATGCGGCGCAGCAACACAACCCATTGGGAGAAGCGCATATTAAGCGTCGACAACTTTGAGAAAAAATCGTCTATGGACATTATGTTCCCAAGACAACTTATATCGCTCGTCTTGATCGTCGGCGGCTTTGTCGACTGCCGCAACCTAAACGCCAACGCTCCGCAACAAATGGCGCGAACCATCGTCGGTGCCGAAGCCTTTGGTCAAGGTATTTGGTACTCTGCCCGCTATAGCTACCGCTTTCACGAACGCTTATTGTTCAATGCCGGGCATAGTTATATCGAAATTCCCGCGACAAATGCCGTCGATCGAAATGCCACCTTCAACATCGTACCCGTTTCGCTTTCGGCACTGTGGCAATTACCGTTTACAAGCCTACCCTTGCACGCAGAATTCTTGTTCGGCGGCAATATCGTCATCGGCGCCGATCGCACAGAACGCACGGGAGTACGCGCGACGGTGACCGGTCAAAATTTTACACCCATAGTCGGCTTTGCCATCGCTTATCTACCGCTCGCAGGCGGTATTACGGTTCGGGGTGCGTGCTATCTGTTTCAAGGTATCGATAGCATCGGTATCGAAAGCCGCCGCTTACCGTGGTTGGGTGCATCGTTCGGTTACGCACTCTAACGCACTTCTCAAAAATAATATGAAAATAAAGCGTTTCCTTTCCAAAGGGTTTTTCTGTATCTTCTGCTTCTTGCACACTCTGAGCGCCGATACCGCCGCAAAAGAAAATCTCTCAAATGTACAAAGCGATAAACCCGCCGCACTGCAGCCATGGCATCTGCTCGGAAAAAACATCAGTGAAGCTTTTTGGGGCACGAATACTTTTTTTCATCTCGGCGCCTTTGCGACAACGGCGACGATGGTCACAACACACGCCGATCGAAAGATTCAGGATTATTTTATCGAAAATAACCCGCTGGGGCAACCGTTTGCATTCGCGATGCTTAGACTAGGCGATACCACGAGCGTAATTTTGGGCTTGAGCTTCTGGGGCTTCGGTTCGTGGTACGATATACCCGTTCTCGCCACGGCGGGTGCCGCCGCAGTACAAGCCGTCGCGATTAACGCTGCGTACGTGCAGACACTCAAACTCATCACCGGACGCACGCGCCCGGGAGAGACAAACCGCGACGACGATTTTTTTCCCGGTTGGCAAGAGCGCGTCGACAATTTCATGCACCGCATGTCGTGGCCGTCGGGGCACACGTCGTCGGCATTCGCTTTTGTCGCCACACAGCACGCATTTTTTCCGAACGAGAAATGGCTACCCTTTATCGGTTACCCGATAGCCGCCGCAATCGGTATCGGCATGATCGAGGGGGATTACCACTGGGCATCAGAGGTTATCGCCGGTGCGGTTATCGGCACCGTGATTGGCTACACTACCGGAAAAAATTTTCGCACCGAATACGATCGGAGAAAATCGCTCGACCGCAGCGAAGAGTTGCGTCCCGCGAACAAAGCGCTATCTTTTACCGTCGCTCCGACCGTCGCGAACGGGCGCTACGCATTATCGATGGTTTGGAGCTGGTGAGCCGCCAGCTACCCGATTTTCTCTGCGAGTAACTGCCGCGCGTGCGTGAGCGCCGATTCACTGATATTTTCACCCGCGATCATGCGCGCAACTTCTTGCAGGCGCTGCTCTTTTGAAAGCCTACCAATACGTGTGCCGTCTTCTTTGTGCTTCGATACTTTGAAATGTCGCACCTCGGCGGGCGATAAACCCGCAATCTGGTGTAAATGTGTAATAACTATTACCTGCGACGCGAGCGATAAATTGGCGAGCTTCTTGCCGACCGCTTCGGCAATGCGGCCGCCGACGCCCGCGTCGACTTCGTCGAACACCATCGTATCGACCGGGTCGGTCTCGATAATAACTTTCTTGAGCGCAAGCATCACCCGACTCATCTCGCCGCCCGAGGCAATCTTGCGCAGCGGCCGCAAAGTATCGCGCGCCGACGATGCCATCAAAAATTCTACAATGTCGAGACCAGCGGGAGCGATCACGTATTTGCGTCCCGATTCGGCGCTGCGACTAGGCACCTCCTGTGACACTGGTCGCGACGCGGAAGTACCTCCTGTACTGTCGCGACCCGACGCATCCTGCGTTACGGTACCTTCTTCTCCATATTCCCAACGGATTGAAACCTTAATCTGCGTTTCTTCCATGCCCAGCGCTTTGAGTTCTTGCTGCACCTTCTGCTCGAGTTCGAGCGAAGCTAAACGCCGCTTCTCTGAAAGATAGAGTGCTTTGTCTTTCATCTGCGCGTTCAGCGTCTCGATTTCTTTTCTCAGG
Source organism: Spirochaetota bacterium (assembly GCA_018240245.1). Taxonomy (GTDB): domain Bacteria; phylum Spirochaetota; class Leptospiria; order Turneriellales; family Turneriellaceae; genus Turneriella. The sequence goes on from JAFEGD010000041.1 coordinate 8,745, forward strand.
CGCGCCTCTTCGCCCGACGACAACTCGATTCCTGTGAGTTCGTTCTTGGCTTTTTCAAGGTATGCCTTCGCGCGCTCTAACGCCGCCGCATAGTTATTCTCGACCGTCGCCGCAGCGGCACCCTTACCGCCATATTTGCGCGCGAGCGATTGCAAGAGCCCGATGCGCTCGCGCATCTCTTCGAGCTCGTCGGGATTGAGCGAATAAGACTCGGCTTTGCTGCGCACCGTGCGCGCAATCTCTTCGATCGCATAATAGCTTTCGCGAAACTGCGTCAAGAGTGCCCCGAGCGAATCGTCGTACTGCGAATCGCTTTCGAGCAGGCGCTCGATTGTGCCGCCGCGTGCGACAAAGCCACTCTCGCCGCCTAAAATTTCATGAATCGAATTGAGATCGGACACGAGCGTTTCAGCGTTCGCTAAACTTTTCTCGCGCTGTATCAATTCTTCGATCTCGCGCACGTCGTCGATACGCGCCGCTTCGAGTTCGCGCACCTCGTGTTGTAAAATGTCGAGGCGGCGCGCTTTGTCGTCCTCGGAGAGCGTCACGCTCGATAGCTTCTGCCGTGCCTCTTCGCGCGCGCGGTGCAATTTACGCATCTCGGCAACGAGTTCGCCCAAATGCGCATAACGATCGAGAATCGCGCGGTGTTGATCGACGCTCAAAATATTTTGATGTTCGTTCTGCCCATGAATATCGACTAAGAATTTTCCGATTTCGCGCAACACCGACGACGGCACCTGCCGCGCGTTGACAAAACTGCGCCCCTTGCCTTCGGTGCTAATTTCGCGTCTGAGAAGCAAGTTACCTTCGTCGTCATCGAGGCCTTGATCGGAAAGAATTTGCTTTAGCGCCTTCGCCCCTGCGCGTGTGTCGGGCGGTATGGCGAACGCCGCCTCGACGGTCGCGCGTTTTGCGCCCGAGCGAATCATATCGGTCGTTGCCTTGTAGCCCAAGACCAACGACAGCGCCCCGAGGATAACCGACTTGCCCGCGCCCGTTTCGCCGGTGATGAGATTTAACCCCGGCCCCAACTGGATATTGAGCTCGCGAATTAAGGCAAAGTCTTTGACGGTGAGGGATTCAAGCATAAAAAGCAAACGCACTGCGCGCGTTCGCTTCTTATGAGTACGCGATGCAGCGAAAAGAGTTTTTCCAACTGAGTGCAGTTCACAACCAACCCCGTGCGCTTTATCGAAATCGACACCACCCGCCCCGACTTTCAATCGATCAAGGCCGCGCAAGAGCTTTTAGAGCAAGACTATCCGATTGTGTTTCCCGGCAGCGCCGGTTATGTACTACTTTTACAGCACAACGAGAAAAAAGCCCAACCCTTCGCAAATGTTTTAGGCGCAGCGGTTAATCCGCCCCCGACTCTTTTTATGTCTGAAGACACCGATTGGCAGCGTTTCGTCAATGCGGATTGCCTCACGCACGGTATACTCGAACTTGTGAACAAATCTTGGCCGGGACCTGACACGCTTAGCTTACCGAAAGCGGCGCAGTTCGCATACCCGCCGAGCGAGACGATCGCACTCAAAATGCCACCGGCGACACCCAACCGCGCGTTTCACACGCTATTGCAACTCTGTGATTTTGCCGTGCTCGGCATTTCGCTAAAAGATTTAGGACTCAGCACAACAGACGGCCGCGACCGCATCGCTGCCCTGCTACCGCACGTTGAATACGGCTTTTGGGAGCTGAATCAGTCTTTCCACTTAATACATTCGCCCGGACAGTCGTCGATCGACTCTTGAATCTTCGCGTAATCTGCCTCGGGCACAATTGCAGCGTTGACATTGTCACCGTTGTTATGTGTTTCGGCCAGATCGTCGTTGTCCATACGAAAGTAAGTGGGATGCGTATCGGCACACAGGCTGCAACTCGTGCAATCGTCTTTAATGATATGAACTATCCGGCTCATATTGATATAATATAAAAATGAAACAGGTCGTCAATTTTTTGTCTGTCGGTGAATTGTAAGCGAAAATCTTCGTAACTTACGCTTTGCGCGCTGAGCTATTGCTTCGGCATGCCTCGGTATGAGTGACTTTATTTCTAACAAGGCGGAGTTACAAAAAGCCATCCGTCAGTATTCGTACCGTGAAAACCACGCAGAACCGTTCACGCTAGCGTCGGGAAAAAAAAGCCCATACTATTTCGACCTCAAGCAAACGCTTTTGCAACCGCAATACCTCGCTCTCGCCGGGAGTGTCGTTGCCGCAATGATTCGCGAATGCTATGCGAGCGACGTCGTGGCGGCGGGGCTTACGATGGGCGCCGACCCGATTATTTATGCGGCATGTCTCGCGCACGTTGCCGATAAAACGGGAAAACTTTTGCCCGCAATCGTACGTAAAGAAGCAAAAGACCACGGTACGGGAAAAAAAATTGAAATGCTAAAGGGTGTCGCTCAAGATATGCCGTGCGTGATGGTCGACGATGTCATCACGACCGCCGGTTCGACGATGAAAGCGCTCGCGGCGATGCGCGAGGCGGGCTTTACAGTACGGCATGCGTTCTGCATTCTCGATCGCGGCGAAGGCGGGCGCGAGGCGTTGGCCGCTCAAGGCGTCGAGCTTGTGCCGGTTTTTGCGGCAAGCGAATTTCGGGAGAAATAAATGGCAATCGCACGCATAATATTTCGCAATCTCGGCGTGACTCTTTTACTCGCGATTGCCTCGGTATTCGTCAACCACGCACTGGGCTACAACACACTGCGCCACGACATCGGCGAACATTCGCGCAACGCCGTCATCGCGATTTTCTGGTGCGCAATTTTTCTGACGATCGTGCAAGCGCGCGCCGTCAGCGGGAGCGAGCACAACTTCATGGCCGCCTTTCGTAACGGCAGCATTTTTTCCGCATTATTTGCGGCGGCATTCGCCGTGTTCATGGCATTCTACCAGCATGTCGTTAATCCGCAATTTCATGCGACGTATCGAAAATTTTTTGAGGCAAAACTTGCGGCGGCGAAAATAGCCACGGACATCGCGACGATAAAACTCCGACAGTTCGACATGACATACGACGGCCAGTTTCCGACATACATTCTGTTTTTTCTCACGACTGCAATGGGTGGAATGATTATGGCGGCGATTGCGGCGGCGCTGTTTAGAAAACCGCAAAAATAAGTCGCGTTCGGCGTAGAACTTGCCGCGAGCCCAGCGATGGCGGCTTTGCGGGCACGTTCTTGCTAATAAATTGTTTTCCCAACTATCTTGATGGTAAAAGCTATCCAACTATGAAAATTGTAAAAATAGTTCTTGGCTTACTGCTCTTTGGCGCCGCTTGGGCAGGCACGCTTCTAATCCACATCGGCGAAGGAAACGATAAATCGCAAGATTTCATGCTCGAAAATGACGTCCCCAAAGACTACATTCTCGTTTACATGAGTCCGAGTAGTATCGACCCGACGAAAGATATTGTCAAATTCAAACTTGATTTTTATCCGTTCGGTAAATATCTCGACGAAAAAAGCGGCTACCTAACCTCGAACCTCACGCTGCTTGTTCCCGATAACGACCCTAAAAAACAAGAAATCGTTATCAAGGCCGGGCAAAAAACAAAATCGATCGAAGTCGATATTGATATCGACGGCGAACTCAATGCCTATCCGCACGACCACTACGCAGCGCAAATCTACGCGACACTAACCGATGTAGCCGGCTTTAACGTGCCCGTCGTCTATCGCTACAAAGACAAACTCTCGGGTCTCGATAGCGTCCCCACAATCGACGATGAGAACCAGAAACACGGCTATCTCGTTCTCAACACGACGATTAACCGCACTCTCGAAGTCAGAATGTATTCGTGGTTTATCAATATCATGATTGCGATGTTGGCGTTAGCGGTCGTCGGCGTCACGTATCTTGTCGTCGCCCAAGGGCGTAAGGTCGAATTCAGCCAAATGACATGGATTGGAGCGACACTCTTCGTATTCGTGAGCATGCGCAATTCGCAACCGAGCGTACCGACTTTCGGCACCTTACTCGACGTTGCAATTTTCTTCTGGGCCGAAGTTTTGACCGCTCTCAGCCTTGTCGTCATTGCGGCGACGTGGATGAAGCGCAAACCGGCTTAATCGAAAATTTGTCGAGGTTTCAATTTTCCGAAACCTCGACAAGCGCCATCGTCTCGCGCGCAATCATCGACTCTTCGTCGGTATTGATTACATATACGGCGAGAGAATTTTTTACGCTCGTCAATCCCCCGACCGGTAAGGCGGAGTTATTTTCTTCATCGATTTCTATCCCCAAATACGATAACCCCATAAGAATGCGCCGACGAATTTCGCTCGAGTTTTCGCCGATACCGCCGGTAAAAATCAGCGCATGCGGACGCCCCCAAGTTAAATACGCACCGATGTACTTTCGGATGCGCGTGCAAAAAATCTCTATCGCGAGTTCGGCGGTTGCCTCTTTCGCCTCGGCACGCGATAAGAGCTCGCGCATATCGCTCGTACCCGCGAGACCTTTGAGGCCTGCATCGTGATTCAAGAGCGCTTCGGCATCGTGCGCCGAAAGGCCGACGACGTTCTGCAAAAAAAATGCGACCGACGGGTCGATGTCCCCTGAGCGCGTGCCCATGACAAGCCCCTCGAGCGGCGTAAATCCCATGCTCGTATCGACGCTCTTGCCGCCGCGCACACAACACGCGCTCGCGCCATTGCCTAAATGCAACGAGATCGCGTTAAAATCTTCGTAACGCAATTGCATCCGCCGCGCACACTCGCGCGTCACGTATTCGTGCGAGGTGCCGTGAAAACCATAACGGCGCAACGCATACTTTTCGCTCAGCGCCTTGGGAATCGCATACGCCGTCGCCATGGGGGGCATTGTTTGGTGAAACGCGGTATCGAAAACGGCGACCTGCGGCACGACAAAATTCTGCGTGCAAAATTCGATGCCTTCGAGATTTGCAAAATTATGCAATGGCGCAAAGACTTCCATGTCGCGAATCGCCGCGATCACTTCGGCATCGATGCGTACCGGCGCGCTAAAGCGGGCACCGCCGTGCACGACGCGATGCCCGACGGCGACAATATCGTCTGTTGAACAAACTTTTGCACGCGCAAAACCTTGGGCAATCGCCGAGACGGCGGCGGCGACAGAGTATTGTGTTAAATTTTCTTTATGAACTTTGCCTGCCGCCGTCTTTATTGTGACGTTCGCATCGGCTTTGCCAATTTTATCGGCAAGCGCCTTGGCGATAAATACGGGTATGCCCTTTTCGACTGCGAAAACGTCCGCTTTGACCGTCGACGATCCACAATTGATAACGAGAATTTTTTTAGAGACGCTCATCGACGAGAACGAATAACTTAATCCCAGTCGCAAAAATTACGTATATGCAATACACACTCGTGACCGTCTGCAACAAGCTTCACATTTTCTGTGATCTGCGCGCGCGACTGGTATTGTCCGTTTGCCGGTTTTTCATAAAGCCATGCCACCTTGGTATTGGCGTCGACGACCAGGTATTGCGAAATTTTTGCCGCCGCGTAAATATCTGCCTTATCGTGATCGGTCGCGAGTGTTGTGAGCGCAACCTCAATCACAAATTCGGCAGTCGTCGGGTGTCCCTTGAGTACATCGCGCGGCGCTGCACGCACAAC
>JAFEGD010000042.1 GCA_018240245.1 Spirochaetota bacterium
GTACCGCGTTGCGTTTGCACTCCTCAAAGAATTCGAAGACGACTTGCACATGCATATTCATCTCGAGAACAATATCCTTTTTCCCAAAGCGGTGGAGTTAGAAAGCGCGTTAGTGCCTGTGTAAAAGAAAGGCCGCGGTGATTGGGTATAAACTGCGGGCATTCGCCTGTGGGGTGTGCGCCCGTTTCACTATCGTGACTAGGCGGGAACTGCTATGCGAAACGCCGCAGACGGCCTGATTTTGGCAAATTTTCTGACGAAACGCGCAACATGCGCCAAAAAAAGTTGCTGCGTTTATCTTGCTTCGCAGTTCCCGCCTCGTCACTGTCCAAATCTCCTTGACGTCTTGTGCGCCGCTTAAAAAATATCGTATGGGCATCTCTCGAAATGCCATTCGTCGATCGTCTCAGCATATATAGTGTGTGAAAAAGGAGTATCATGAATACAGCAGAAGATTTGCAATCGCAATACGATCCCAATCACTTAAATAAAACCCTCGCCGATTTTGTTCTCCAACGCCGCGAAAAACCAGACCTGTTCGCGTGGTGCGAACCGTTCTATGAATCGGTCGAATACCAATATGGCATCGGCCACCACATGTACCGCCGCGTGATGCTCTCGGCTAACTCGAACCATGTCGTCGTCGAAGATCAAAAAACCGGCAAAGCGAAAGAGATGATCATGATGGGGTCGAATTCGTACCTCGGTATCAACAACCACCCCAAGGTCAAGGCTGCCGCGATTGCTGCCGCTGAAAAATACGGCGCGGGTGCCGGTTCGCCCCCGCATTTCTCGGGCTATTACGATGTGCACCGCGCGCTCGAGCAAGGTTTGTCTGAACTCAAAGGCGCAGAAGATACATGCCTCTACCCATCGGGCTACTCGACGAATGTCGGCGTGCTCTCGTGCTTTCTCGGCCCCAAAGACACAATCATCATCGACAAACTTGCGCATGCATCGATCATCGACGGCGCGCTGTTGTCGGGCGCAAAGATTACCACCTTTCGCCACAACGACATGGATTCGCTGGAGCGCGTGCTCATTCAAACTAAAAAAGGTTTGGGCGACCGCCTCGTCGTCGTCGAAGGCGTCTATTCGATGGACGGCGACATCGCGCCTCTGAAGGCCATCTATGATCTCGTAAAAAAACACGATGCGAAACTCATGGTCGACGAAGCGCACTCGACGGGCGTGCTCGGCAAAACCGGCAAAGGTTCGCCCGAGTATTTCGACCTCGAAGGTAAAATCGATATCGTCATGGGTACATTCTCCAAGTCGCTCGGCGGCGTAGGCGGATTTATCTCTGCAAAAAAAGAAGTGATTCGTTATTTGCGATTCTTTTCAAGAGCGTACTTCTTTGCTGCATCGCCGACACCGATGCAGGTTGCCGCACAGAGCGCAGCGCTCGAAGTCTTAAAATCAGAACCACAGTGGCATGCGCAACTGTGGGAGAACATCAAGTACTTTCACGCCGAACTGAAAAAGCGCCACTTCGACATCGAACGCACGCAGACGGCGATCACTCCGATTGTCATCGGCGACACATTTATCATGCGTGAAATCGCGAAATTCATGGACGAGCAGGGCGTGTTCGTGAACCCCGTACCCTACCCGGCTGTGGCGCGCAAGAAAGACCGCCTGCGCTTGTCGCTCTCTGCGGCGCATACGCGCGCAGATCTCGATAAGGTGATTTCACTCCTCGACGAAGCCGAAGCGAAGTATAAATTCGTTAAACGCGAAGAAATGTAATAACTATTACAAGGGTGGTGTCCGTTACCACGCCCTCTGTACGGTGATTTCGCGCATGGGATAATGTTTTTTATTGAGCGTATAAATACGCCCGCCTGTTATCGAGCAACTTGCGGCTAAAATCGCATCGTTAATATCGATCGCCGTCGCTGGTCGATATTTGCGATAATATCTACCGGCGATGTCGATGATTTCACGATTGACGGAAATAGTATCGAAGAGATCTAAAAATTGTAACGTGGCCGACTCTTCTTCGGGTCGCATGAAAAAAACGACTTCGGCGCGCTGCATTGCCCCAATAACCAATTCGTCTTCAGCGCCCGAAATTTTTTGGAGAAAGCTTAACGCTTCTTTTTTGCCGCGTAAATACCAGATGAGGATATCGGAATCGATATAGGTCTTCATGTTTCTCTATGCCGACGAAAATTCTTATTAAATTCGCCGCGAATATTTTGCAGCGTTTTTTCAGGCGTTTCGCTACGGTGCCATGCGTTAAACGATTCTAACAGGACATCGTCGGTCGCTGCGAGTTTGACCAATTTATCGCGAATCGCTTCTTCGAGAAACTGTTTTTTTGTGAGGCGGTTCTTGCGTACGGCTGCGTTGACTTTTGCCGCGAGCGACTTATCGAGCCGTGCCGAAAAAACCATGTGCTTCATCACTACGTATACAATTAAATGTCTACATGTCAAGCGGTTCTTCTGATTTCTCTTTACGATGCGTTTCTCCTACATTTTCTGTCGGTAATGAAGCACGTTCTCTCGGTTAAAGTCAATAACGCCGCCGGGGTGTTGAGTCACGTCACCGGTCTTTTTACACGGCGCAGCTATAATATCGATTCGCTCTGCGTCGGCGCAACCGACGACCCTCGATACTCGGTGATTACGCTTGTTATCGACGCAGGCGTCGCTATGATCGGGCAGATTACCAAGCAACTCCTGAAATTGATCGATGTCATTGAGATCAAAAACCTTACCGGCGAAATCTCTGTGAAGCGCGAGTTGCTCTTGATTTCTCTTGAAATGAAAAAGACCGACCGCGCCGAAGTGTTGATGCTCTCGCGACTGTTCGAGACGACGGTGCTCGAAATGACGAGCGCGACAATCATGATGCAAATGGTCGCAGAACCGCGGCGCGTGAACCATTTTCTCGACGCGGTGAAGAACTTCAAAGTTCTGCAAATGGCGCGTACCGGCGTCGTTGCGTTGGCGTTACAAGAAGATATCGAAGATTCGCTGAAAAAATAATGAAAGCGTTTCGCCTGATCGCGACATTTTTTGTCGCAATACTCTCGGCTTGTGGGCCGACTCCCGAAAAGTTCATCGAAAAAGCGCAAAACGCGCTCGCGAAAGAAAATTACGATGCGGCGTTGCTCTACATGAAAAATGCGTACGAGCTCTCGCTCCCTAAAGAATTTTTTATTACGAAACGCGATCAATCCTTTGCATTCTTGCGCGCGTCTCTCGATGGGCAGCGCGTACTCTTAGTCGAAAAAAAATTGCCGCAAAAATTATTCGACAATACACGAGCGGTAGTCATCGATCGCGCAAAAGATGCGCAAACGAAGCGCAGCTTGCCGGGAAAAATTCGCGACGTTAACTTTTCACCCGAGGGTGCGTTCGCGGTTTTTTTGCAACAACCGAGCGAGAGTCTCAAAGATTGCAAAGTCTTGTTATGGAGCGTAGGCGACGATAGACTTATCGAAGTCGGGCAAACGCACTGCGTGATGAAACCTGCGGTGAAAAACGACGGCACGGTTTGGTACATGCGCAACGACCAAATTCATGTTTTCGATTTGAAATCCGAGAAAGATAATCTTTATAACAAAGGCCGCAAACCAGAAAAATCGGCCAAGAAATTTCCGGCGTATGCGCGATTCTATGCGTCGCCCGACAACAAGGTGTGGATGATCTACGGCGCGGCAGGCAGCTACCGTCTTTATCAACTTGGCGATAAACCAAAATTGGTTTCTAAAGAAATCGCCTCGCATCGGCTCTACTTGATTTCCGAAGCGAAAAAGGTCGGAGTTTTTATCGGTGGCGCAGGTGCGCAACAGTTTGTAACGTTGAATCCGAAAGATTCGCAAATTGGGCGGCGCATGAAAGCGAAAGTTTGGACCGACGCGGCGTTCATGAACGATAAACAATATTATTATATCGAAGACGGCATCTTAGCGTACCGTAACGGTAAAGACGAAGCCGAGCTACCGTTTTGGGCCGATCAGATTGCAATCGGGACAAAAGACGAGTTACTGTTCTTATCGTCGACCGGCTCTGCGATGCGCTACGCGCAGAAGCCGCCGCCCGCCGAGTCGCTGCGCATTTATAATAAGGCCGTCGAGATCGACGATACAAAATCATGATTTACATAGTTTTTACTCTCATCGTCGCCGCCTGTGTTTTCTATTTTTTCGTCGCAGAGACGCGCGTTGAACGCACGCCGAGAACAGACGTGCGCACGCGCAGTCAATTGAACGAACGCCAAGAGTCGCTGCGCGCTTCGTTGCGCGATATCGAATACGAGAAATCGCTCGGGCGCATCGATGCTCAAAATTACGAGCGCCTACAAACCGAATATCTCGTCGAATGGGATCGCATCGAAAAAGAAATCGCGGCGCTACCTACCGAGAACGTCGCACCTACACAAATCGATTGCTGCCCGCAATGTGGAGTAAAGTTAGTTGCGTCGACGGCGCGTTTTTGCCATGCATGTGGCACGAAATTGCCGTCTTTGCTTTTTGCCGTCGCGTTGGTTGTTACGTTTTTCCATAGCTCAATTTCTGCGCTCGATATTCGCGTTACGGTGCAAAACGGCACGACGCAGAAAATCCAAACGCCGGTGCTAGGTGTCAATATCTTGAAGCTCGAACAAGGTATGCAACCAATCGCTTCGAAAGAGAGCCGCGCCGGAAAAGTGACTTTCGCCGCTTTACCCGAGATGCAGGCGGGGCCGTACATGGTGCAGACAGTCTACCAAGGCGTGACGTATAGCCGCGTTATACCCCCGAATGTCGCTTCACCAGTCGATGTGGTGCTCGAAGTTTTTGAGAGCACAACTTCGGTAGAAAAATTGCGCGTGCGCACGCTCGTTGAAGTGCGCCGTGTCGAAAAAAATTCGCTCGCGGGGCTCATGATTCTCTTCTTTATGAATAACGATAAGCGCACGTTTACCGGCGGGCCGCAGGGCGTCGAATTTGCGTTGCCACAGGGCGCGCAAATCGAGCAGGCATCGGCATCGGTCGGCAGCGGCAATTCAAATATTCAATGGCTGAAGCTAAGCCCGCAAGCAGGGGCGCGCAAGGGTGTATTTTCGACCGGGCAACACATTAAGCCGGGCGAGCGCATCGTGCAAGTGATGTTTCGCATGCCGTATCAAGAAGCGGGTACGGCGCTCGACTTTCAAACGCTGTATCCGCACGATACGGGTTTGCAGCTCATTGCCGAACCCGAAAACATGAGCGTGCAAAGGGGCGGTAAAGATTTACAGCGCGTGCGCGACGAAAGCCTCGGGCGTAGTCTCATCGCGTTTGGCGCGCGCGAGGCGTCCGTCACGTTAAACCTTTCCGGCGGGGGGATTGCAGAAGCGGCGAAAGACGAAGTCGAAATTGAAATTCATTCGCCGTTGGCGTTATGGCAAAAACTGATTTTTCCGTTAATTGCCGTATTGCTATTTGCCGGAGCGGCGTACTGGCGCGGACGCTTACAAAAATCGCATTCTTAGTTTGTCGCTTCTAAATCGGCAAAATCTTCGTCGTCCATCGGAAAAGCTTGGTCGAGAAAGATTTGTGATAGAATTTCAAACCGCTCTGGTATCGTCTCGCCGCGTTCTTCGGCTTTTTGCCGATAGCGCATCATTAGATATTCGACGGTCGGGTCTTCGAGCGAGAATTCCATTTTCAGCGAATTGAGTTTTCGTATCAGCCAATTGATATTGTACGTCGTGTAGTCGCCCACAATTTCTAAAGACACAATCGCGGGTTCAAACTTACGCAAGACTTCGCAAGTGTAGAGCGCGCGGCGAAACGCTTCGTGCTCCCCCCCCAGTCCGTCTTGAATGTTGCGACTCAAATTTTCGATAATCGCCATTTGCGGCGAAAGATAATCGAGCATCTTCACGAGATATTGCGGAAAATCGTCCATGACTTTCATCAAATCGATCGGTTCGCTAAGTTCTTTGAAATGATTTGCAATGAGCGTTTGGTTGTCGTTCTTCGGGACGGGGTCGATGAGCTCGATGTATAAATATTTCACTTGATGCGCGAACCGACTTTCTTTCGGAATATAGTATTCGATAGTCACCGGCTCTTTGTAGTAGTTATCCGAATCGACGCTGGCAATCTGCGGTACCGTTTCGATCGCCTTAAGTACGCCGACGTTTTCGGTGACAACGCGCGCACCGCCCGCCCGCTTCGTCAGCAGGTTCTTCATCATGCGCTGTGAAACGAGATCTGCCATAATTTATGCTAGGCGGTAGAGTAACGGTGCGTCAAATAATTTGCAAGGTTTGACCCGGCTGGTAAAACTCTAACTTGCCGCTCGCTTTCGAATGTGCGAGCAAACGTTCGAGCATTCGTAACGTGCGCGTTGCGCCGCCGCCCGAAGCCGCATCTTCGATCGCCGCTGCCTCAAAACGCTTGCCGAGACTCGTGTATGCATTGTAAAGTTGGCGAATCGCTGCGGTTTCTTTTACGGCTTTATCGGTGCGCGACTGAAAAATGCAGATGATCGTGTTGTCTTGGCCGCGCGCAATCGCCGGAGCTTCTTCTGCGGTAAAATTTTCACGCATAATGCGAATTGCCGTGCGTGCTGTTTTAGGCAATAGCTCGTGTGAAGAATCGCTTGCCGCAAAGCGAAAGATCGCGACAGCAAAGGGCTTTCCCGCTAAGATTTTTTCTTTCAATGAAAATGCAGCGTAAGGGGCGCAATAAAGCCCGCTTTCACTATCGAGAATCGAACTTTCGTAATTGTGTTCGACGAGTAGCGCACGCGCGTGCGCGCGCACGAATTCGGCGATACGTTCGGTGCCTTCGCGGCTTGGCGCATTTTCGCTTGCCGCAAAGCGCAGCACGAAGCAGAGCGTTGCCGACGGCGCGGCGGCGTTAAAAAACAACCACTCGCACCGATCGGCGGAGTGCGTAATCGCTTCAGAGAGGGTGTCGTTCAAGAGTTCGGGGCGTTCGACAGCATCGCCGCGCACAATAAGCGAGCCGTGCAGCGCAATAACGCTTTGCCAGCGCTGCCGTTCTGTGCGGGCAAAAACGCTCACATACGTCGCGCCCGCAAGCGAGCGTAAATTTATCAGCACGTTTTGCATCGTGCTTTCGGAGATTGCGCCCGATTTAATACTCCACGCCGAAGCTTTGGTGCGAGCGATAGTTGGAGCACTTGGCGTCACCGAAGATTTTCTATGCGTAATATTTTTTGGAAAGCGCGAAAGCGGCTTCGCATTATGCGCAAAATAGAAATGATAAGCGGTTAATCCCACTGCACCCAAAACGATAAAGAGCGGTATGAGATAGTGCAACGCATATTCGCGGCTCATGAGAGAAAGGTATTCGGCGATTTGCATGCGCTTGAGGCTGAGCACGACCATGCGCACATGGCGGCGTTTGCTTTCCCAAGTATGGAGCGCGTAATGCGGTAATGGCGGCTTTTGTGGGTCGAATATTTTTGTATCGAGAAAAAGTTTATAGTCCGAGGCGGGCATTCTGCGCGCGTCGTACATTGCCCCGAGAAAGTTGCCGCGTAAATCGCTGAGCTTGAGCGCGGCAGCATGCGCATTTTCGCGAAAGAGCGCGGGTAAATTATCGACAAGTTCGGCGGTGCCGATATGCGAGGCGGCGACGAGGGTCAATTTTTCGTCGAGCACCGCTTTATTGTACGGCGACACGGCTAAATAGTGCGTGAAGAGAATAGCCAAGCCACAAAAATGATAGCAAGCGGCTAAGATGACGTACTTTCTCAAACGAACCTCTAATAGATTATCGGCGTGGCGGCCTATAAACTTGCCATCGAGATTGGCTTAATAAGCCCAATACATTCCCGAACCCAATGATGAGGAGCGTCCCTCGAAGCCCACAAACACGTTGCGGCCAATGAAAAAAGGTAATCCCCAATCGAAATAGCCGTTCGCAAGATCACTAGCGATGTCGCTGAAAACCGAGTTACCTGTGTTGGCCAGCACAGCAAGGCTGCCGACCTGAAAGAGAATCGTTGCGTGCGTTAAACCTGCTTCGGTATTCGCGCTCAGAGTTAGCCCTGTGTTAGGGCAATACCATCCCGCCGCTTGGCCGTTATAGACCGAGCCACAGTCGACCAAAGCAGCGATGCCCGTCGCGGGAAAAAATAATGCGTTCGAACCAGAATCGAGAAACGCCGCCGTGTAGGTGGCGTTATTAAATGCTGTTACGATATTGCCATTGGCGTCGGTATGAAAGATAGTCGCTCCATTCGGATTATTGTTGCTTCGAGTTGCGATACCTAATACGACATAGCCACGAATGCTCGTAGCTCCCGCCGTCGGCACGCTCGGTAACATCAAGACAAGGCCGTTGTTATCTTGCGGATTACCCACGGTTGCGGTGTCGGGACCGAGCAGCGCAACGGGGTTTTGCACTTGGCTTGTCAGAGGGACTGCCGACTCTGTGCAGTTTGTACCGTTGCAGCTATAATAGACTTGGTTATTCGCGTTGGTTACGCAGTTGGTGCCACAATCGTGAAGAAATAAACCGACGCCCAAAATGCCGTTGAGACCGGCTTGTGCGGGCGCAGCTTCGGCGTTTGCACATATCGTGTTCGCGCGGTATGTTGCATACGACGCATCGATGAGTTGCATCGGTACCATGACGGGGGGCTCGTTTGCGAGTACGATGTTTGCGAGACGCACGCTTCCCCATTCCATCGAACCGTCGCCGAACTGAGCGCACTCGGCTAAAGGTTGACTGGCGACCTGTACGGGTGTGAGCGCCGCCGAGGGGTCGCTCGGAAATGCCGATTTGAAAATGCGCAAGCCAAAGCTGCCGGTGTCGAGTAAAATATCGGATATTGTTTGGCAGTTGGTCCCCGTCGGGCTACAAACCGTCACGCTCACACACGGCTTGTTGAAATACGAATACGCTGCACACGGCGCAGAATTTACCGAAAGCGGTAGAACATTGTTGCCGGTAATGGCGGGCAACGTCGCTCCATTTTGCGTTGGTAACGGCGTTAAATTCGAAATCGTTGGCGGGGGTGTTGGGTCGCTGTCGCTATTTTTCACGCAATTCGCGCAGAAGAAAACCAAAAAAATTATTCCACGGAAACTATCGTATTTCATCGACATTGATTCCTGCGGGAATAAGTCGCGGCGCATACGCGCGCCCGCGCAAATCGCGCATGTGAC
>JAFEGD010000043.1 GCA_018240245.1 Spirochaetota bacterium
ATAGACGTTAGCAAATTGAATCTGAATCGCGCAGGATCAAAAACGAACTGCCGGAAAAATGCGCCCGAAAGTTCCGCGCGACGCAAACAGGGTTATCACGCCCATTTTTTAGAGGTGCCCTTTAGATATTCTCCAGCGTTAGCGAACGCAATATCGATTTTTGCCAAACGCAAGATTACAGAACGTGCAATTAGAATTTCTAACCCGGCGGCGACAGCCAGAATAAGTTCGATAATTCCTTTACCGGGTGCAATAATTGCAAATAGTCCGGTCGAGACAACAGCCGCGATTGCGTACGTATAACCGCCAGCCAACGTCGCCGCAATCGCCCAACCAATCGCAGGCCAAAAAACCGTGACGGTCCCCGATGTCGCAAATAAATGCCGCGCGCCGAACGAAAGCGCCAAGTGTACAATTGTAAAAAGTAATAATTTAATTACCAGACGCCAATTCACATATTTCTCCGATAGCTCCCGCCCACCTCGTAAAGCGTGTGCGTAATTTGCCCCAACGAACACGTTTTCACCGTCTCCATCAATTCGGCAAATACGTTGCCCGACTTGAGCGCAACCTTACGTAATCGGCCGAGAGCCGCCGCGCTCTTATCGGCGTGGTAGGCGTGAAAATTTTCAAGCGCCAAAATCTGCCGTTTTTTCTCGTCGTTCGACGAACGCATGAGCTCGCCGTGGTAATACTCGGCCTCGTCGCCGAGGTACGTGTTGACGCCGATAATCGGCAGCTCGCCCGAGGTCTTGAGACGTTCGTAATACAAACTCTCTTCTTGAATTTTGTGCCGTTGGTACATAGTCTCCATCGCGCCCAAAACTCCGCCGCGTTCTGAAATCCTATCGAACTCTTGTAGGATTGCCTCTTCTACTAAGTCTGTGAGCCGTGTGACGAAGTAGCTTCCCTGTAACGGATTTTCGTTTTTAGTGAGCCCCAATTCGCGGTTGATGATGAGCTGAATCGCAATCGCGCGGCGCACCGATTCGGGCGTCGGCGTCGTCACCGCTTCGTCGTACGCATTCGTGTGCAGGCTGTTGCAGTTATCCATAATCGCGTAGAGCGCCTGCAACGTCGTGCGAATGTCGTTGAACGAAATTTCTTGCGCGTGCAACGAACGCCCCGAAGTTTGAATATGGTATTTAAGTTTTTGCGCGCGCGCATCGGCGCTATAAAGGTCGCGCATCGCAATCGCCCAGATACGCCTCGCAACACGCCCGATCACCGCGTACTCGACATCCATGCCGTTCGAGAAAAAGAAACTGAAGTTGCGCGCGAAATCGTCGATCTTCATGCCGCGACTCAAGTAATATTCGGCGAGGGTAAACCCGTTCGCCAAAGTAAACGCGACTTGCGTAATCGGGTTCGCGCCCGCCTCGGCGATGTGGTAGCCCGAAACGCTCACCGAGTAAAAATTCGCGACTTTGTTTTCGATAAAAAATTCTTGCACGTCGCCCATGGTTTTGAGCGAAAATTCGGTCGAAAAAATGCACGTGTTCTGCGCTTGGTCTTCTTTTAAGATGTCGGCCTGCACCGTACCGCGCACTTGCATGAGTGTGGCTTGGCGCAGGTTCGCATAAATTTCTGGGGCGACAAACTCTTCGCCACTCGCCCCCATGAGCGCAAGACCCAAACCGTCGTGGCTATCGGGCTTGCCGTCGGCGTATTGCGGCGGCTTTAAGCCTTTTTTGTCATAGTTATTACAAATTGCCTCTTGCGCCGCTGCGAGCTTGCCCTCGCGAGCGAGATACGCCTCGACTTGTTGGTCGATCGCCGCATTCAAGAAGAACGCCAGAATCGTCGGCGCAGGGCCGTTAATCGTCATCGACACGCTCGTCGTCGGCGCCGATAGATCGAAACCCGAATAGAGCTTCTTCATATCGTCGACCGTGCAGATCGAAACACCCGCGTTGCCGATCTTGCCGAAAATATCGGGGCGCTCGGCGGGGTTCTCGCCATAGAGCGTGATCGAATCGAATGCGGTCGACAGTCGCGCCACAGAGGCACCTCCTGTGCCGGCGCGACCGGGCACATCCTGCGCCGTCGATCGCGCCACAGAGGCACCTCGTGTGCCAGCGCGACCAGGCACCTCCTGTGCCGTTGACCGCTTCGCATCTTGCCCCTTCGCAATTAAATGAAAGCGCCGGTTCGTGCGTTCGGGCGAACCTTCGCCCGCGAACATGCGCGTCGGATCTTCGCCCTCGCGCTTAAACGGAAAAACTCCCGCGGTAAACGGAAACTCCCCCGGGATATTTTCGTTCTGTAAAAATTCGGCCAGCGCACGCCAATCTTTGTACGGCGCCGGCACAACCTTCGCGGTGAGCGTACCCGACAGCGTGCGCACCCCCGCACGCACGGTCACGTCTTTGTCGCGCACCTTATAGCTATACGTTTCTTGCGCATAGTTATTACGGGTGGTTTCAATCGAATGCAATTCTTTCAGCAAGGGCGGATTAACTCTGGCAAGAAGATTATTGTACTCGTGGATTAGGCTCTGGAACGGTTCGGTAGATTCTGTCTTAATCGGTTCACCCAACGTGCCCGCACTAAATCCCAATACCGAAAGCGCGGTATAGAGCGCCTGCACTTTACCCACAAGTTCGGCCTGCTCTGCCGCATGCTCATGGTACGCGCGCACTGCATCGGAAATTTCAGAAAGATAGCGCGAGCGTTTCGCGGGAATAAAATCATCTTTAATAGTTGCGCTCTCGATTTGCAGCGCAGGTTTGAGTTCTTGCGGTAAGAGTTTCTTTTCTTGCAAATGCTGAATAAGCGCCGCGAACGCAGCATCGACCGACTGATCGCCGAAACGATTCGCAATCGTCGGATACACAGGCACACGCTCCGGCTCGATGATACCGACGCGGCGGTTGCGCTTGAACTGTTTGCGCACTTGAATGAGCGCGTCTTCGGCGCGCACCCGGTCTGACTTGTTGATGAGCACCATATCGGCATAATCGAGCATCGCAATTTTTTCGAGCTGCGTCGCCGCGCCATATTCGGGCGTCATGACATAAACCGAGAAATCGACCAAATCGGCGATCGAGGTATCCGATTGGCCGATGCCCGCCGACTCGATGACGATGAGATCGAACTCGGATTTGTTCGTGGCGGGCGAAGTCACACCACGTAGATACGCTAAAATATTTTTGAGCGTGGGAGAAATCGCCGCGTTGTCGGTGCGCGTTGCGAGCGAGCGCATAAAAATTTCGCCGTCGTTGACAGAATTAAGGCGCAGTCTGTCGCCCAAAAGCGCACCGCCGGTCTTGCGCTGCGTCGGGTCGACCGACAACAGCGCCAGCTTCAATTGCGGATAGAGCAATTTGAACCGGCGCAAGAATTCGTCGATGAGCGACGATTTACCCGCACCGCCCGAACCGGTGAATCCGAGAATGGGTACACTATATCGTGGGGGCACAAAATCTTGCGCCCCCACGACGGTGTGCATTTCAATTTGCGATATTTGGTACGATAACGACGCCCGGTAGGGTGTCGTTATCGTACCTTTATAATTGCGCACCCGCGCAATCATGTCGTGCGCCATGCCGTCTAACCCCAACGAGCGCCCGTCGTCGGGCGAATAGATGCATTCGACGCCATAGTTCATGAGCGCTTTAATCTCGCTCGCGACGATGACTCCCCCCCCGCCGCCAAAAACGCGAATATGAGAAGCGCCCGCCTCTTTCAAGAGATCGATCATGTACTGAAAATATTCGTTGTGCCCGCCTTGGTAAGAACTCACCGCGATGGCGTGCGCGTCTTCTTGTAGCGCGGCGGTGACGACTTCATGTACCGGGCGGTTGTGCCCCAAGTGAATCACCTCGGCGCCCGCGCGTTGCAACGTGCGGCGAATGATATTGATAGAAGCGTCGTGGCCGTCGAAAAGTGACGTTGCTGTCACAAAACGAATCGGGCTTTCGCCCGCCTCGGGCGCGTTGGCGAGAGGCGTGTTTTCAGAGATACTCGATTTCATGGCGAGCGGGGTTTCCTTTGGCGTTTTCGTAAGATGGCGGTGTATGGCGGCAACAGCACGCGCCAGTTCGTGTAAAGATACCTGAGTCCCGAGATTGCGGTTATCAGCGTCGTGAGGAGTAATAGCAGATACGGCGTCGACTGCGCGAAATAACGATTGCGCTCCGCTTGCGGAATCACAGCGGACTCGAACGACTGCACCGCTTTCATGAACATCGTGCTCGCAATCTGAAAATTGGTTTTGCCGGTTGCGATGCCCTCGGCGTACGTCGCGCCGATGTCGAAATGAAACGAGCGCACGACGAAGATAATAAGAATGAGACCCATCGAAAACATCTGAAACATCGTCTTCGCTTTACCGAGGCGCGTCGTGCGAATTTCGGTGCCTTTACGAATAGCGAGATAGCGCATTAAGGTCACAAGCATATCGCGCAAAATAATGACGACGACCATCCACAACGGTATCGCCTGATCGAGCAGAATGAAAAGTACGAGCGTCGCAATGACGAGCGCCTTGTCGGCTAGCGGGTCTAAGAAGCGACCCAACGGCGATTCTTGTTTCCACTTGCGCGCGAGGTAGCCGTCGAAAAAATCTGTCACCGAAGCGATGAAAAATATCGCAAGCGCAATGAATCGATCGCGCGGGTGTTGCGAAATCAAAAAATAAACAAAAAACGGAATCATCACGATACGCATAATCGTGAGAAAATTTGGCAGGTTGAGCCAAGCGAGCATCGGGTTCAAGTATGTTTAGGCGACGTACCCTCAAGTAGAATTAGGCTGGATTTGCGGAGGAATACCTGGCGTGACTAGGCGGGAACTCGCGCAAGCTATACTCAAAAACGATTTTTTGCCTAGTCACACAACCCTCGAATACCTGACAAAAAACTCCACTAAAGTTTACACAATATCGCCCGTGTCGTTTATGACGATAATCGCTATGAGAAGGCTGCTCGCCACCGCATTTCTCGTTCTCTTCGCGCTCGCTACCAGTGAGGCTGTCCCGATGGCGACGCACGCCTTCGTCGAAGTCAAATGCCCGAAGTGCAAAATGAAGATCGAGAAGAAAGGCGCCTGCCCGTGTTGTCACAAGAAGAAACCGGGCAACCATGCCGTCATCTACGACCCATGCGCCGACGAAGACGGCGATTACACGATTCACTTCGATCGCGTTAATGCGGTAACAACCACACTCGCCGCAGTACATCCGCATTTTATTTCTGCAATCGTACATACCAGCGAGCCAATGTTCCTCGCACTTATGCCCGAAACACACTCGCCGCCGCCTCGGCGCTAACTCCTTTCTAGAAAAGCGAACCGGCCTTTAAGGCCGCGACGGCTCGCGCCTTGTGCGTCGAGCAAAGGAGTTATGATGAAATCGTATTTAATAAAAACCGCTGCGGCGTTCGTTATCGCGAGCAGCGCGCTTTGGGTGCAGGCACCCGAGGCGACAGAAATTAACGAAAAAAAAACAAGAAAGAAAACGGCGGATGCACTGCCGACCAATGGTGGCGCACCGAATAGCGATGGCGCTCAGAATGCCGAACGTTCGTTACCGTCGAACGATGCTAATCCCGCTACGCCGGCACCGGCACTCGTCGAGCAAAAATTGCCCGACGTGATTGTGACGGCAAGTCGCGAAGAAGAAGATCGCCGCGACGTGCCGCTATCCGTCGGTTCGCTCAAGCCAGAGACGATTCGCGAGGTAAAACCCGTACACCCGTCGGAAATTTTTAATCGTGTCGCGGGCGTATTTATCGCAACGACGAGCGGCGAAGGGCACGTCACGAGTATTCGCCAACCGATCTCGTCAAACCCGTATTATCTCTATCTCGAAGATGGGGTGCCGACGCGCGCGACAGGGTTTTTCAACCACAACGCGCTCTACGAGGTGAATATTCCTCAAGCGGGCGGCGTCGAAATTATTAAAGGCCCGAGCACCGCGCTCTACGGTAGCGATGCGGTGGGAGGCGTTATCAACGTGCTCACGAAACCCGTGACGCGCGACCGCGAACTCGATTTAAGTTACGAATACGGCGGCTTCGGCTTCAAACGCCTCATGGCGTCGGTGGGCGAAAAAACCGCGATCGGCTCGTTTCGCGTCGACGGCAACATGACCGACATGAAAGGCTGGCGCGACGGTACGCAGTTCGGTCGGCAGAGCGGTACGCTGCGCTGGGATCTCACAGACGGCCGCGACCATTTCAAGGCGCTCGTGTCGGCTTCGAACATCAACCAACAATCGGCGGGCATCGCGCAGGTGACGCAGAGCGACTACGACAACAACCCGCAGGTGAACTACATGCAATTTTCGTATCGAAAAATTGTCGCGTTACGCACACATCTTCGGTGGGATCACGACTTCAACAATATGTCGGCGCTGAGCACGACGGTCTTTGGCCGTTATAACGAAATGGCGCAATTACCGAATTATTTGGGGCCCTCGCCGTTCGGGCAAAACGAAAATAATTTACGCAGCGCTTCGGCGGGCTTGATGCTCAAACACGACCAGCGCTTTAACTGGTTTTCCTCGAAGCTTATCACCGGCGCCGATTTCGATTTTTCTCCCGGCGCGTACAAAGAGTGGGGACTCAGCACGACCAAGTCGGGTAACTATTTCAATACCTACACAACGGGTGCGATGCGCTACGATTACAACGCGGCGTTCTACCAGGCGTCGCCGTACGCGCAATTCGAAAGCTCGCCCTTCACCGAAAAGCTGCACGTTAATCTCGGTTTGCGCTACGATCACATGGGCTATATGTACGCCGATAATATGAGCACAGCGCCGCAGAGTGCGAGCTACTATCGTCCCGGTGCGACGAGCCCGACGTTCGATCATCTCTCACCCAAGGCCGGGCTCGTATACGATGTCGCCGATGCGCTCAACGTGTTTACGTCGTACCGCCACGGCTACCGCGTGCCGTCGCAGGGCGATCTTTTTCGCTCGGGCTCGATCACAAATTCGGTAGGTCTGCAACCCATTAAAGCCGACAGCTACGAACTCGGTATGCGCGGCAACGCCTTCAAAGAAAGGCTCAAGTACGAAATCACGGGGTATTATATGATTAAGACCGACGACTTAGTTTCGTATCTGAATCCCGACGGCACGACGAGTCGCATCAACGCCGGGCGAACGCTCCACAAGGGTATCGAATTCGGTCTCGAAGGCGAACTCTGGAAAAAATTTGTTTGGCTTTCGACGAATCTCACCTACGCGGAGCACACATATAGCAGTTATACATCCCCCTTGAACGGCGTGAACTTCGTCTACGACGGTAATTTTATCGCGCAGGCGCCGACGGTGATGTCGACGTCTGATCTCAAGGTGCGCCCGCTCAATGGGTTGCAAATCGAACTCGAATGGGTTTTTCTCGGTCGCTATTTCATGGACGATGCGAACACGGTCACATACCCGGGGCACAATCTGTTCAACGTGCGCGCGCGCTACGAACTCAACGAACGCTTCACGGTGTTCGCGCGACTGCACAATCTCACGAACGTGCGCTACTCCGATTTTTCGTCGTACACGCCGACGAACACGTTGGGGCCGATGTACACGCCGGGCGAACCTTTGTCGCTGATTTGCGGATTATCGTATTCTCTGTAATATGAAAACGCAACACAAAATCGCCATCGCTCTCGTGTCGCTTGCCGCCGCCGCACTCGTCGCCATGTATCTCATGAGGCGCTCACCGAACGACATGCATGCGGGGCATGCGCACCACGGCGGCAAAGAGCTGCAAACGGGCATAACAAGTTTTGACGTGTATAGCGACGATCGCAGCGTGCATCTGCTAACGCTCACGAACCATGCTATGGCGGGCGGCGCAATGCACCAGCTTTTACGCTACGAGCGACAGACGCAGGGGCGAATAGTTATTACATCCGACGTGCCGACGGCAGCCGAGCGCATTATCTCGAAACGCTCGAACGACGTGCAGCTTGCCGCGCAGGGCGAACGTGTGCTCGCGATGTGGCAAGTCGCGGGCACGGGGTTCGGCGGGCGCGGCCCGATGCGCTTTGCCGAGTCGAACGATGCGGGTAAGACCTGGCGGATATTCTCCGGCGCCACAGCCGCAGAGCGCACCGACGATCAAGGTTTTTTCGATATCGCGGCCGATGCCACGCATGGCTTTCATCTCGTGTGGCTCGACGCTGTCGGTAAAGGCAAGGGCTTGCGCTACGCGCGCTATGACAACGGCGCGTGGCAGAAAACACAAACCATCGATAACGTCACTTGTCAATGCTGCTATAACTCGCTGCGTCTCAATGCGCGGGGCGAGCCAATCGTGCTCTATCGCCGCGCCGCACCGCGCGATATGGCGTTCGCCACTCTTACTCAGCAGGGCTGGCAGACGGGTGAGAGCGTCGATAACTTCGGTTGGCAGGTAAACGCCTGCCCGCACGCGGGTGGTGGCCTGTCGGCGCGCAGCGCGCAATATACGTTCGCCGTCACGTGGACGGGCGAGAAGTCGGCGCAAGGCACCTACTTCAGTAGGCGCGACAATGCCGAGCGCCTCTGGAAAAAGCGGCAGCGAATCGGGGGTGCATCCGCCAAAAACCCCGATATCTCCGAAAATGGTAACGCTCTCGCAGTCGTGTGGGATGAATACGAGGGCGACCTTCGCCTCGTGAAAACGATGCTCTCTGCGAACGCGGGAGAAACATGGGGCGGCGTACGCACACTCTCGACTAAAAACGCCGCTGCGTCGCTCGCGCGCATCGTGCCCGACGGCAAGACTTTTCGCGTCTTCTGGAGCGAGAGTAAAAATAATAATTTAATTTTAAGGAGCGCAAAATTATGAACTGGCTGAAAGAAATCGTCGAGTACGGTATGATGGGCCTTTTGGGCGCGATGAGTTTTTTTGCGGTAGCGCTCGCTGTCGAACGCTATCTGACGCTGCGCAAAGTGTGCATCGCCGAATTTTCCAGCAAGAAAGAACTCGAACTGACGCTGACGCAGCGCATGCACTTCTTGGCGAGCATTGCGAGCAACGCCCCCTACATCGGTCTCTTAGGTACGGTGTTAGGGATTATGCTCACATTCTACACAATGGGCGCCGAGGGCGTTGTCGATTCGAATCGCATTATGATCGGCCTTGCGCTCGCGATGAAAGTCACGGCGTTAGGGCTCGTCGTGGCGATTCCGACGAGTTTTGTCTACAATCTACTTTTACGCCGCATCAAAACGCTGCTGACGCGCTGGGATATTCGTATCGAAGCGCTTGTTCGCAAGCCGCGGAAACCATCTGTGAACAAAGGTTAAACCCATGGAAGAAAAAGAAATCGCCGAAATGAACGTGCTGCCCTTGGTCGACGTGATGCTCGTGCTGCTCACAATCGTGCTGACGACGGCGACGTTTGTCGCGAAGGGGCTTATACCCGTCGAACTGCCGGCTGTCGAGAAAAGCGCATCGGCGCTACGCACAGAAAACCAGAAGAGTCTCGTCGAAATCACCCATGATGGTAAAATATTTTTAGATGCGGCTGAAATCCTCCTGACAGATCTCAAAACACGCACGCAAACGTTGC
>JAFEGD010000044.1 GCA_018240245.1 Spirochaetota bacterium
CGGCGCTCTGGACAGTTACCGCAGTCAACGAAAAGAGCGGCGAAGAGACACAGTATACGGCAAACTTTGTCATCGCGTGCACAGGCTACTATAACTACGATCAGGGTTATCGACCCGAGTTTCCCGGCGAGAAAACTTTTAGAGGCCAAATTATCCACCCGCAACAGTGGCCCGAAAACTTGAATTACACCGGCAAGAAAGTTGTCGTAATCGGTAGCGGCGCAACCGCGATGACGTTGATTCCCGCGATGGCCGATGAGACCGCGCACATCACGATGCTCCAACGGTCGCCAACGTACGTCGTCTCGATTCCCGCAAACGATTTTCTTTCGCAGATGCTGCGACGCTTCTTACCTAAGTCGTGGGTGTACCAGATGGCAAGGCTGCGCAATGTCGCGATTCAGCGTCTGCTCTTCGTTCTCGCGAAGTCGCGGCCCGATGCGATTCGCCGTCTCATCATCGGCGGAGCAAAACGTCAACTCGGTAATGCCGTCGACATCAAACATTTCTCTCCGCACTATAACCCGTGGGATGAAAGATTGTGCGTAGTGCCGGATGGCGACTTGTTCAAAACTTTGAAATCAGGCAAAGCTTCTGTCGTGACCGATCAAATCGAGACTTTTACTGAAAAAGGTATTAAACTCAAATCGGGCGACTCACTCGAAGCAGATATTATCGTCACCGCAACGGGGCTCAACGTCGAACTCATGGGCGGCGTCGAGGTCGAAGTCGACGGCGCAAAAGTACCGGTGCCCGAGCGCGTGACGTATAAGGCGATTATGGTCGAAGGCGTGCCGAATGCCGCGATTATCTTTGGCTATACGAACGCTTCATGGACACTCAAGGTCGATATTGTCTGCGAATATATCTGTCGCCTCTTAAAACACATGGACAAAAATAACTTACGCCTCGTTGTCGCCGAAGCAAAAGACGAAGTCAAAACCGAAGATACGGTAATGGGCGGCCTCAGTTCAGGATACATCCGCCGCGCAGCGGCGAAGCTACCGCGCCAAGGCAAAAGCGGCGTCTGGAAAGTGACGAACGATTATATTGCCGATACTGCGATGCTGAAGCTATCGCCCATCACCGACGATGCGTTGCGGTTTAGTTAGGCATTACACTCTGTTGGCAGAGCCAACAGAGTCATTACTTTCAACGGCGCGACGATGCGAGGCGTCATTTAGTAAATCACTGCTTGCCGCAGGCAAGCAGTGATTTACTTTTTCAGTGCCTCGCTGAGCGAGGCACTGAAAGTAAGGTGTCCGTCTGATTTAGTGATTTTGAAGATTTGCATGACGTGCTTTGAAACATTGATAAGAATCACTTTACCGCCCGCTTCTTGCATGTGCCGTTGAAAATGAAACATCGCCCCCATCGCCGACGAATCGAGATGGTTGACTGCGGCGAAATCGAACACAACCCGTTTCGGCTCTTTCGCGAGTAGCGCATCGATCGCCGATCGAAATTGCGGAATCAAATACATCTGTAGCTCTGGCTCGAGTATCTTCACGATGAGCGCATCGCCTTCCTCGACAATATCCAGCATGCGGCGGCGTATGCTCAGAGTGCGAATTGTCAATATAAAAGCAGAGAATCCAACAAATAAAGATAATGTTGCATGGCGAAACATTTGTTCACGTGTTGTTGGCTCGGTGATAGTCGTTGTATTGACTATTATCTTGACAGCTTTTCTTTTATTGGGTTTGACGGTCAATGCGCTACTTACGACTAACTATCGTTATATTGACAATCGTTTCGATTGAAAATATTCATTCGCAAACTTTGAATCCCGATTGGGATAGCAAAATCAAGCTACGCCCTCCAGAGAATAAAAAGAAAAAGCCGGTCGAGGAGAAAGCCGACGCAAATACCGCAACGAGCGAGAAAAAAAATTCGGACGATGAAAATGAAAGCTTAAGCTCCAACCGCCGCAAAGATTTGTTTGAAGAAAAACGTCTTAAGAACGACGGCGACAAAGAAGCCGACGAATTGCCGTTTGGCCCGCCGCAAATCGATCGCCGTGAAAACGTTTTTGGTGATAAGGCGCAAAAAGACGCCGTCTTGAGAAAGATGGAATACCAAATCGGCTTTATCGCCGAAGGCGCAGGTTTCAACAACACCGATTTGCGCGCGCTCGACGAATCGACGGTCGCGACGATTCAAAATACCGACGACCGGCAAACGTTCGCGTTCTCGCGCTTCTTTGTGAATCTTTATTTTCCGCTCACCGACAACATGACGTTTCGCATGGATTTATTCAAGAACGGTTTTTGGAGCCACGACCAGTTGGCGGGCGCGAGCACCAACAACAGTTCGTCGTCGACGCCGATCGGCGCCGATACGTTTAACTTCGGCGAGCTCAACATCAATTACGTTATCTGGAAAAACGCGCGGAACGATTTTTCGGTGAAGATCGGTCGGCAATTTTTCGAAATCGGCGGCGAACAATACGATTACTTCTTAAAAGACTATCTCGACGCCGTCTCGTTCACGTTCGCCAATTCGACAATCGGCGCTTTTCGCATTTTGGGATTCGACGCATTTACACTCGGCGCGAACCCGACAACGCACGCCAACTATATTCGCTATTTCTCGCACGACAACATGACGGTGCGCTTTTTCGATGGCGACGTCAACGTGCTGCGCGGCGGTTTTGTCTACGATTCGCGCAATCTCTTGAACTGGAAAGGCCCGCTCGACGGCGACATTTTACAGAACAAGCTCTACGCATTCGGCGCGCGCTATGGCGGCGTCATGAAGGGCGGCTCCGATCGTTCGAATCTCGGCGCGTCGGGTAATTTTGCCGATAACGATTATAATTTCATGTTCGGCACGCGCTTTCTTTTTAATTTGCCGCGCAAGCGTTTTGTGCTCAAAACGTTCGCCGACTTCGCGATGTCGATGGGCATCGACCGACGTTTGCCGACGGCTGCGGGCGAGAGCCAAGACGTCGATACGAACGGTTTCGGCATCGCAGCCGGGTTGACGTTAGAAATCCCCCACGTCGCGCCGATTATCGACCTCGACTTCAACGCCGACGGTTTTTTTGCATCGGGCTCGAAATACGACGGCAACGGCACCCAGACTTCGCACGGCTTTACGAGCTTCAAAGGCAGTCGTGTCGGCGGACTCATCATGAGTAAATTTTACGGCGTGCGCCCGTCGAGCTACACCGACTACGACGGTTTTTCCGATTACCCGCACGACTACGAGCGCAAAGCGCCGATGGCGTTCGCGCATGTCGGCGTCGGTACCACGCTGTGGGAGCGCCTGCGGTTCGGCCTCGATCTCTGGTTGTGTTTCGATACGAGCACAAGCCAACTCTACTTAGACGCGCGCGCGAACGGTACTACATCCGCCATTACGAGCACCGTACTCAAAGCGCAAGACCGCTTGGGCAAGTACATGGGGCAAGAAATTAATCTCGTCGCCGACTTTGCCGTAAACCAATATTGGTCGTTGTATTTCAAGACAGGTATTTTTATGCCGGGTGCGTTTTATGCGACACCGGGGATTGTTACCGATACTCCTTATGGCACCGATAACGCGATGGGAGTGCAACTCGGATCTAAATTAGTTTTTTAGCACATCAGTTGCTAAAGTTCTTCTATAATTTCTTTTCGAGAAAAATGAAATCGCCTCGTACAATAGCCGCAGCAGACTTCGATTACGTCGAGATCGCCGAAGAGCTCTTCGATATTTTGACGCGCGAGCTGCACCATTTTTTCGAGATAACCCGCACGATGACACTGGCAGCGATAGACAAGCGTACGCTCGCCCGACTCTATCCACTGTTCGCCGGGATAAATATCGTCGAGCAAATCCATAACGTCTTTAACGGGTTCGCTCGCCTCGACGCCAGCTTGCGGCGCGGTGCTGCCCTCGAAATATTCGGTGAGCGACTCGAGGCGTTCGAGATTGTCGGTAATTATAAATTTTTTCTCTTCGGAAACGTCGGGCAACGCTTCGATCAAAAGCCCAAAGCATTGCGCAGCTTCGAGCCGCCCCGCTTCGCTGCGCCGCATTTTGACGCCCGTGAGCATGAGCGTACCGATCTGTTCGCTCTCGTGCAAGTATTGTTGCACTAAATTAGGAATCGAATGGCTCGTGCTGCCGATGGTCCCCTGCACGGGTTCGACGCTGTCGGCGTAGCGCTTCGTCACGCGCAAAATACCGCCAAAAAGATCGTTATCGATCTCTTTACTGCTCCCCACGGTTTGCAAAATTTCGCTCGTACGACAAGCGCCGCGAAAAATACCGTGAGCGCTCGCCTCGACAACGAACCTCTCAAAATATTTTTCGGTTTCGATTTCAAGGGTGACATCGTGCGTCTCGCGAAATAAACCCGCAAGCAGATTCGTACAAATCACCAACTCGCTAAAATGGTAGAGAACCTTTTCGTCGACGGCGATTTGCTGCGTTGCGGCGTTGACCGCATCGGCGAC
Source organism: Spirochaetota bacterium (assembly GCA_018240245.1). Taxonomy (GTDB): domain Bacteria; phylum Spirochaetota; class Leptospiria; order Turneriellales; family Turneriellaceae; genus Turneriella. The sequence continues at coordinate 4,446 of JAFEGD010000044.1, forward strand.
GCTCACAAAAACCGCGCGAAAATCGGCGCCGCGCGTATGAAATGTCATGCAACGAGAGTTTTGCATTTCGTTTAACGATGCCCTCGCGGTAAAAAGCGTACCGGGCTCAACGGGGAAACCATATTTTCGCTCCCTTCGTCTGTTGCCGTGAGCTGTGCGGCGACGCTTTCGGCAAGATACGGTACGTACGTGCAAGCGTGGTAGCCGAAACCCGTAAAAAAAAACGGGCGCGACGCCGATAATGCCATTTGCGTAGAATTTTTCGTATTATAAAGATAATACAATCGATCGTAAGTTTCTATTTCTTGCGGCGGAGCAAAGCCGACAATCGGTTGCCGATCGCGCGTCGTGAGTCGCTTCGCTGCAAAAAGCGCATGCCGACCCGTGAATTGCAATGCCCGAACCTTCGCCAATGCTGCATCGCGTGTGTCGCTGTTGCGATGAATGAATGCCGTACGGTTTTTATACCCAATGAGGTTGTCGCCATCTTCGGCGCTGGCACCTTCCCCAAACGCAATTTTCTTGCCAAAGTAGGATTGAGAGCCGTGGATAGCTTGGCAGGCGTGGTTGAGAGTCTCTCGCCCATGTTGCAATGAATCTACCCCTGCTGTGGAAATCCATAGCAGGGGACGGGGGAAAATTTGCTGTTCTGGGTCAAATTTCTCCGCAATAGTTACTCCGCCTAGCCGCTCAAATTCACGGCTCAGATAGCGTAAATAGCGGCGATTGTGCAAAATGTAATAACTATTACCATTTTCACTGTTGCGCTCGACACCGGCATTTTTCGCGACAAGGGGAGCATACCATTCGCGACTTATGGCGGCGGCCGTCTGCCAGAGCGGCGCCTCGGTCGCCCCCGCGCGGCAGGCGTGAAAGAGCGGCACCCGCACCCCGCCTCTGCGGCGGGGTTCGTACAACGTGACCGCGACGCCACGGCGCTGCAATGAAAGCGCAAGCGTCAGCCCCGCAATGCCGCCGCCCGCAATAGTTACGCGCGCACCGCGCGGCGCGATACCGCGCGCTTCACTCCAGAGTTTTTGCATAAACTCGCGGCGCTTCATCTTACATCTACGGGCTTGTGCCCGACCAGCATGTCGCGCTTCATACCGAAGCCCGGTACTTTATGAACTACGAACCCCGCTGCGCCAAGATTGCGCTTTACCCAACCGGCGGCGGTGTACGTCGCAAAGCTCCCGCCGGGTTTCGTGAGTGTGTACGCGCGCGCAAAAACTTCGGCGCTCCACATCGTCGGATTTTTGACGGGAGAAAAACCGTCGAAGTACCAAGCGTCGATTCCGGTCGCTGGCGGCGAAAAAACAGGCGCGAGCTGTCTTAAAAATGCGAGAACATCGGTTTGAAATATAGCAGCCCCGGCGGGTGCTGCGTTATTCCATAGCTCGTAATATTCTTCAGAACAATGCGTAAGGCGACTTTGCAACTCTTCGATCGCCGCGCGCTCGGGAAATTTTTCGTCTACGGAAAAATAGCGGAGCTTATGCAGGCAATCCACCTGCTTTGCCGCCTTCAGCGTTAAAGCGTAATTTAAGCCGAAGCCAAAACCCAACTCGGCGACGGTAAATATTTCAGACTGCCGAATGCGTTCACCAATACGATTCGCCTCGACGAAGACAAATTGTTTTTCAGCTTCGGGGTCGTCGGAGCTAAAGTAAATGTCTTGATATTCTTGTGATACAAAATTGCTGCGCAATTTTGTATCACATTTTAGGAATGTTGCGGCCGTAGAAAATTTCGTTCATCTCGCGCTTCAAGCTCTGCTTGATTTTCTTTTTTTCGCCGGGCGGAAAATCTTTCTTTGCCGAGCCGAACAAGTAATTATCGAGATCGAACTCTTTCAGAATCATCTTGGTGTGAAAAATATTTTCTTGATAGACGTTGATGTCGGTGAGCTGATACATCTGCCGCAAATCGTCGGAGATAAAATTCTGAATCGAGTTGATCTTATGGTCAATGAAATATTTTTTGCCGTCGACGTCGCGCGTGAAACCGCGCACGCGATAGTCGCTCATCACGATGTCGGGGCTGAACGAGTGCAACAAATAATTCAACGCCTTGAGCGGCGAGATTTGCCCGCACGTCGAGACGTCGATGTCCGCGCGAAACGTCGAAATACCGTGGTCGGGGTGGCTTTCGGGGTACGTATGTACGGTAATGTGGCTCTTGTCGAGGTGTGCGACAACCGCTTCTGAATCGGGGCCGGGTATCTCGCGTTCGGTGTCGAAAATGTTGCGCTTTTCGACTTCGACGTGATTTTCTGAAACGAGCATCGTCACCGATGCGCCTTGCGGGTCGTAATCCTGCGAGGCGATGTTCAAAATATTCGCACCGATAATTTTTGCGACGTTCGTTAAAATCTCGGTCAGGCGTTCGGCGTTATAGACTTCGTCGATGTACTCGATGTACGCGCGCTGGTTCTTCGCACTCGCCGCATAACAGATGTCGTACATGTTGAAGCTCAACGTCTTCGTCAGGTTGTTGAAGCCATAGAGCTTCAGTTTCTTTTTGAGGGGTTTAATTTTCATACTTCGGCTACGCTCAGCACAAGTACACGGCGTTATGGCGCGTTGGATGCAAAAAACAGGGGGTCAACTCCTTATGGGGTAGATTCTATAAAAGATTGACAAGCTATTTTGCATCCCTGAAAGACAACGAGCGCAGGGCATTGCTCTGCAATTTGCACACAAAAAACGAAAGAGGTATTGAATGAAAAAAGTTCTCGTAATATTTCTTTTGGTTGGTTTTACGACGGTACAGTTTGCGCAGCAGCAACCTGCCGGCGATCAACCGAAAGATTCTCAAAATATTGTTGTCGCTGGCGATCAAGGTGCCCCGCAAACAACAGGAACCGTAAGAACTGTCACAACACGAAAAGGCTATTCTGTGACAACGAGTGTTCCCGACACGGTAACAACCGTAACTTCGCCAGAAAGAGTTTATGTACAAGAAAGCCAACTAGCTTGGCTAAGTCTTGGCATTAGAACTTCGGTCGATTACCATCTAACTCCTAAATCGACGACATTGGCGCCTCTCTGGCTTTACGGCGAGCTCCACAATACGACTTGGGGAGTGCAGCTTGGCTTAGGCTATCTTTCGATGCCTGTCAATACCTACACTGATTCCCTCGGTACGACATACAACGGTACAGGTTCGCAAGGCTATATCAACATCGACCTGCTCGGTAAGTACTATCTCTGGTTTGCCAAATGGTTGTGGCTCGGTCTCGGCGTGAACGAATCTGTTCTCATGGGCGGCCAAATTAAATGGTGGAACAATGCCGCAACAGCACTTGCGACAAACCCGACAGCGGCTCAACAACCGAACAGCTATGCAAGCTGGACTGACATTATGCCTGGCGGTGGTATCTTCTACTTACAGGGCGGTATCGGAGCAAAAATTGCGGTCGGTAGCGGCTTTAGTCATCTCAGTATCGATCCAGAGTTCCGCGTATTGGTTCCGCTGAACGCACCGACGGGTTACGGTTCAATGCTCCGTTTCAACATCGGTGTTTCTTACGCATTCGGTCTTTAATCTATCAATGCTAATGTGAGTTGCACTCACATTAGCAGAATCGAAAGCCCCTCTGCAAAGGGGCTTTTTTATTTTCGCCCTGACTCTTCATCGATCTATTGGGTGTCATGGCATCTCGCCATTCCGCACTATTAGAGAAAATAGTTAGTCATATTTTTTTTCTTAAATGAGAAAAAAACACTGTTTCCTGGTATTTAATATATAGAAGCCTCTATGATTACAACCAGTATTTCGCTACCCACTACCCTATCAACGCTATGGCGTAGTCAACAACATGCAATAATGCGATTGGCGATTCGATCTCTGCGCATTCAATTCAGAGAACTCAGAATTGAGCGAGGGCGAACGCGCAAATATAATAAACATGATGAGGAGTTCGTCATCGTCACAACGCGATTTACCGAGGCAGAGTACGATACGTTGCATTGTGCTGCACACGCTCTTCGGGTGAGTGTATCCTGGCTAATTTGTCGGATAATACGGCTATGGATTAAACCAAGTCGCCGTATTCGCGAAAACCCCTTTGTGACTAACTATGAGATGATTCCGGTCTACTGCGGGCAAAATGGTCTTGTCTTCAGCGAAAATATTCTTATCTGGCCAAAACCCAAACCCACGCGAGCGCGACGACCACTCCTCACCCACTATGATCTCCCTATCTAATACCAGCCTCTTTAACGACGCGCAGCTTAAAACGCTCGCACGCCTCAAAGTGCGCGACGTGCGCGATCTTTTCTACTACCTGCCGCGCAAATACATCGACCGCAGTCAAAAACTCGATTTGCGCAGCTCGCGCGCGGGCGATCTCGTGACCGTCGTCGGCACCATCTTGCACGCTGAAATGAAATTCGCGGGGCGCAAGCGCTTCACAATCAAAGTCGAGGCGAACGGCTTTATCATTTATGCGACTTTTTTCAATGTAGGTGCGTATCTGCAAAAAATCCTAACGGTTGGCAAAGAAATCGCGTGCTGGGGCAAGCTCGAAATTTTCAAGGGGCGACTGAGTTTCATGCACCCCGAGTGGGAGCTACTCACCGATGAAAAAATGCAGCACACCGGGCGTATTGTCCCAATCTATCGCATCACCGAGGGCATGCGCAGTGTCTACCTGACGGTAAAGACGTTGCGTGAGAAAATCGAATCGTGTCTCAAAAAATACGAGACGCGGATTACCGACTATATCCCAGCGCCGAATCTTAAGAAATGGGATTTATTACCGATTACCGCCGCGCTCCACAAAGTACATTTTCCCGATACGCTTAAAGAAACTGAGGTCGCGCGCCGTCGTTTGGCGTTTGACGAACTTCTGCTTTTTTGCGTGTTGACTGAGGAGAAAAGAGCGGCTGTTCGGCGCATCGAAAAGCAGTTTCGAATAATAGTTAGTCAGAATTTACAGAAAGAAATCGCAGATCTCGTAGCTCGGCTGCCATTTCAATTGACAGGCGACCAATCGCGCGCCATCGATACGCTACTCAAAAACTCCACCGCGCCTTACCCGGTGAACCACCTGCTCATGGGCGATGTCGGTAGCGGCAAAACGCTCGTCGCGCTTGTACTCGCACTCGTCTACATGCGCCACGGCTTGCAGGTCGCGTACCTTGCGCCGACCGAAATTCTCGCGCGGCAGCACTACCAGACGTTTCTGAATATTCTACCGAACGGTTCTTTCGAGGGGGTGGATCTCATTTTGGGCAAAGAGCCGGCCAAAGAAAAACGCGCCAAGCTCGACCGCGTAGCGCGCGGTGAATCGTATCTCGCGATTGGCACGCACGCGCTCATTCAAGACGAGGTCGCGTTCAAGAATTTATCGCTCATTATTATCGACGAGCAGCACCGCTTCGGCGTCGAGCAGCGCGAGGCGTTGCGTGCGAAGGGCACGACACCCGATCTTCTATCGATGACCGCGACGCCGATTCCACGCACGCTGACGCTTGCGTATTACGGCGATCTCGAGCCAATTTACCTTAAAGAGAAACCGAAAAACCGACTAACTATTGACACGCGCATTTTTACCGAAAACGAGCTCGATCGCATTTACAAAGCAGTGCGCAAGTACATCGCACAGGGGCGCCAGGTTTACATGATCTACCCGGTGATCGATGAAAATGAAGGGAGTGAATTGGCTTCTCTGCTCAGCGAATACGCGATTTTAGAAAGAGAAATTTTTCCCGATCTACGTTTGGGATTGCTGCACGGGCGGTTGGCGGGCGACGAAAAAGACCGGGCAATGCAGAAGTTCAAAGAGGGATTGATTCAAGTGCTGGTTGCCACCACCGTGGTCGAGGTCGGCATCGACGTGCCCAACGCTAATGTCATCGTAATTCGTAATCCCGATCGTTTTGGTCTCTCGCAATTGCACCAGTTGCGCGGGCGCGTCGGGCGCGGCGAACACCAAAGCTTTTGTATTTTAATCGCGCCCAACCAGATGACGCGCGAAGGCGAAGAACGCCTCGCGGCGATGGTTAAAACTGAAGACGGGTTTGAGCTTGCTCAGGTCGATTTCGAGTTGCGCGGCGCAGGTGAAGTCACGGGGCTCAAGCAGTCGGGTGCGTCGGAATTTCATATCGCCGATCTGCGCATCCACGGCGAGCTACTCGAACGAGCCATGCAGCTTTTAGAAGAAAACCCCACCATTCAGCGGCAATTTGCCACCATGAAGAACATCCGCCAGACGTTGGAGAAGGGGCTAGTTCTCTTCGGTAATTAGTAGTAAAATCTTAGAATAGTTAGTCAGTCGCTCAACTCTACCTTGGCTATGGAATTCCATAGCTAGTAATTACCTACGACCCAAAAAAAATTTGCCGAACTCAGCAATCTTAGCTATATTAGCAATGTGATTGATAGAGTGCTATCAGTCAGTTATATTGATTGATTTTGTCTATCGACAATAGTTTTAGGAGGAAAAAATGTTAACAAGAGCAAATACTTTATGGGGCAATTTTGTCGACGTGCAAAACGAGTTCGACCGTTTCTTTCGCCGGGGCTTTAACGACGCCACACGCGGTTACTACCCGCCGGTGAATATCGCCGAAAACGACGATGCGTACACCATCGAGGCGCGCGTACCGGGGCTTGCGGCTTCTGAGGTTGCTGTCGAGCTTGAGGGCCGCCAGTTGACGATTCGCGGCGAACACAAGCGCGATACCGCCGAATATGGTCGCGAAGAGCGTGCGAGCGGTAAGTTCGAGAGAAAGTTTACGTTCAAGCACGAACTCGCTGCCGATCGCGTCAGCGCAGAGGCGAAAGACGGCATTCTCACGATTGTACTGCCGAAAGCCGAAGAGGCCAAAGCGCGCAAGATTGCAATTACTGCGAAGTAATTTTTTAAGGAGGATTTATGTTTGGATTAGATAAAAAAACCGAAGACAAGGTTGCAACGACCGCCGAGGCAACGTACCTTCCCGCCGTCGATGTCGTCGAAGGCGAAAGCGGCTACACGATATACGCCGACGTACCCGGTGCGACGAAAGATTCGGTGCAGGTTTCGTACGAAAGCGGCACACTGACGCTGAAGGCAACCGCTGCGGCTCAGAAAAAAACCGAGACTGCGGGACTTATCCACCGCGAATTTCGCTTCGCCGATTACGAACGCACGTTTCGCGTGGGCGACGATGTCGACGCCGACGCGATTGCGGCAGAAATTACCGAAGGAGTTCTCAAGGTAAGTCTGCCGCGTAAAGCGAGCGCTAAAAAAGCAATCGCCGTCACGGCGAAATAACAAAAAGCCACTTGTCGAACTCTGTTCGACAAGTGGCTTTCATAATTTTTCTTTTACCAAATCGTTCTGAAAAGTAATTTTGACATTTTCAATATCTCCATCGAAGCTACCGACGCGCATGCCTAACGACAGGCAAAGCGACCCTTCGTCGGTAAAATCCATCGCGATTTGCCCGCGCTCCATCGCACGATCGAAATGCGCGTTGAACGTTACATAGTGCAAGAGTTGCGGCGTTTGCACGCGCTTTAATTCTTGCCGGTTTTCATAGAGCATGACATTCTTACCGTCGAGGCGTACGACAGAATCGACGACGGGTACGACCGGAATAAACGCCGGCATATCGGCGGAGAGATAACTTAAATGCTTATTCACCCGCTCTAAATATTCACCGGACAGATACGGGCGATTGGCATCGTGTACGATAAGCCGCTCGATCTTCGAGAATTTGGCCAAAGCTGCGAGTCCATTGCAAAAACTACCGTAGCGCGTCAGACCCGCAGCGGCATATTTCATCTTGCGTTCGGGAAACTCGGCGTTGAGTTTTTCAATAACAGGATTCACGATGGCGTTTCCTGCCGTATTCTTGGGCGAAACAAAAATAACGATGTCGATCGGCAGTGTCCTGAGTAACTTACGCGCGGTGATTTCAAAAAGCGGAACTAGTTCTCCCGCATAGTCGATCGTTAAAAACTGCTTGGGCTTTGCGCCGCCGAACCGCTCGCCGGTGCCGCCCATGAGAAGTAGTAGCGCGTTCATGCGTCACCCCTCTCTTTCAGGAGAGGGGTGCGTCTTCGCGGGGTGAGGTTATTTTTGAGCAAGCTTCGTAAAAACCATCTTACCGGCATTCGTTTGAATCACCGATGTGACGTTAATCTTGACTTTCTTACCGATAAGCTTGCCGCCGCCTTCGATAACAACCATCGTACCGTCTTCGAGATATGCAATCCCTTGATTTTCGTCTTTACCTTCTTTAATTACTTGCAATTCGAGTTCTTCGCCGGGCAAAACAACCGGCTTCAACGCATTCGCAAGGTTATTCATATTGAGAACGCGCACGCCTTGCAGCTCGGCGACTTTATTCAAATTGAAATCGTTAGTAACCAGGTAGCCGCCTGTTTCTTTCGCGAGGCGAATGAGTTTTTGATCGACTTCGCGCGTCTCGGTATAGTCTTTATACGAAATCTTTACTTCGAGATCGCTGCGCTTTTGCAACTGGTTGAGCATATCGAGACCGCGACGCCCGCGATTGCGCTTCAACGCATCGGGCGAATCGGAAATCAACTGAATTTCTCTTAACACGAAGTTTGGCACCACGAACGGTGGTTCGAGAAAGCCTGTCGCGGCTATGTCGATAATGCGTCCGTCGATAATAATCGAAGTATCGAGTATTTTCGATTTCGATTCGGTAACCGTCGCCGATTTGCCATCCTCGCCATTCATTGTCGATTTTTCGGATTTAAGCGCCTGTGGCACAAAAGGTACCGGTGCGATATTTTTCTGCGGCGCAGGCCATAGCAGACCAAACGCCAGCGAACTTGCGATTGCGAGAACTGCAAGCACCGCGTAACCGACGACAACCGGCACGTCTTTGAGAAACGGAGAAAGAGACCCTGCGGCGACAATGCCTGCAAGAGCGCCCAGTACATAGGGCAAATTATTTTTGGTCGCGCCTTGGTGAACGCCAACCGTTGATTGGGAGTTTTTCATTTTCCCTCCTTCGAATTATGCAAACGACAACCGCCTCTTCGAGCGGAGCGTCTGTGTATACCGAGGGTCTATTTAGATAGAATGTCGGAAATCATATTGCTCGCATCTTCGACGGTCACGCCTTTTGCGAGCGCGATTTCGTTGACCATCAACGAATACGCCGATTCATAAAGCTTACGCTCCATTACAGAAAGCTCTTTATCTCTCGCTCGTTTATAGAGGTTGCGGCAAACCTCGGCGACAGCGGTGATCGAACCCGATTTAATCTTCGCCAAATTATTCTGGTATCTTATTTTCCAGTCTTCTTCTTGCTCGACATAGTCTTCTTGGAGCAATTTAGCAATTTTGGGGATTTGCTTTTTGTCGATGATGTGCCTAAGACCGATGGTCTCGGCATTATCGACGGGGATCATCGCCCGCATTTTAGTATTAATGAGCTCTACTACGTAACACTTCTTTTTTTTATTCAGAATCGTCTTGGTGCTGACTTCTACGATTTTACCGACGCCATGCATCGGATATACGACATTTTCCTCGATATTAAACATTGGTATTTGCTACCATTGGTAGCGTACGGGTGAATGGGTTGCGACGACGTACGGTCAATCAAAAACCGGACAAAAAAAGTCGAA
>JAFEGD010000045.1 GCA_018240245.1 Spirochaetota bacterium
AAGCTCGGTTATGCACTCAATCCCCGCCGGGCCCATGAAAAGATTACAATGGCCGAGCTGCACCAGTTTTACGTCGTCGAAACGCCCCGGAATATTAAGGCTGGGTAAAAAGTTGATTTCATCGAACGCAGCGAAGACCGCTTGAATGCTCGAGAGCGTGCGGTATCTTGCCTGCGTCTCGCGCATGAACGGCGAAAACGGAAACATCTGCCAACTCGCGATAACAAAAGGAATCAGAAATGTCAGCGGGTGGCCACGAAACGGTGTACCGAGTGTAAATACCTTGCGCGTACGGTCGCGACCGCGATAGCCCATGTGTGCGGCGACGAGGCCGCCCATCGAGTGGCAAACAAGGTATGCATCGCTCAAGTTATTTTCATCGAGAAAATTCTCGAGTTTTTTGCTGTACGAACGTAAGTTGCCGCACTGAAAGCCCAAGCGCACGACAAAGACCGGGTGCCCCTGCGCGGCGAGCGCGTCACGGCACTTCGCCCATGCGAGCGGCGATCCGAAAAAACCCGAAACTAACACGACCGCGCGCTTCGTGCCTTCGGTGATGTCGCCGGGGCGTATCAATAGGCCGGGTAGGTAGAGTAGCGTATATTTGAGCGCGTAGAGAATTTCAAAGAGCACTTGCACAATGCGAGCGCGCTGCGGCGCCCTTTCGGGTAAGAACGTCAAATGATCTGCCATGAATAGAGGACAGAGAACAGATTATAGAGGCCGCAGAAAGTCAAATTTGAATTTTGTGGAATTCTTGACGCGCTGTCGCGACTCGCCGGGGGATTCTTTATGGCAGACGGCACGAAAATTAAAACAGAAGCGCAATCGTTAGAAAAAACCGGCTCACAGGTTATGATCGATGTGCTGCTCAAGAACGGCATCGATACGTGCTGGGGTTATCCCGGCGGAGCAATTTTGCCGTTCTACGACGCGCTCTTTCACACAAAAATTCGCCACTACCTCGTGCGCCATGAACAGGGTTCGGTTCACGCCGCCGAAGGTTTTGCGAAGGCGACGGGTAAAATTGGTACATGCATTTCTACATCCGGCCCCGGAGCGACTAACCTCATCACGGGTATAACCGACGCAAAAATGGATAGCGTGCCCATCTTGGCACTCACGGGACAGGTCGCGACATCGGCGTTGGGTAGCGATGCGTTTCAAGAATGCGACACATACGGCATGTCGATTCCAATCACAAAATATAACGCGCTCATTCATAACGCCGACGAAGTGGCGCGGGTGACGCAAGAAGCGATTACCGTTGCGCAGGCGCTGCGTCCGGGCCCGGCGCTCATTGACTTTCCAAAAGATATCCAGGTCGCCAAGACGCGCGTGACAAAGCCTACGATGCGTGTCGCAAGACGTCATTATGAGAAACCGGCGATGCGCGGCGATTTCGATAAAATAATTGAGGCGATTGCCAAGGCTCAGCGTCCGCTGCTCTATGTCGGCGGCGGTGCAATCACCGGCAACGCGCATAAAGAACTGCGCGAGTTTGCCGAGAAAGCAGATATTCCCGTTTATACGACACTCATGGGCTTGGGGGCTTTTCCCGCCGAACACAAGCTCTCGCTCGGCATGGCGGGTATGCACGGTACGCCGTATGCGAATAAAGCGATTCAAGAATGCGATTTTATGTTGGCGTTGGGCTCGCGCTTCGACGACCGTGTTGCGCTCAATGTTAATGATTATGGGAGCCGCGCGGTACGCGCGATGGTCGATATCGACGAAGCCGAAATCAATAAGCGTGTCCCGGTCGATATCCACATCGTCGGCGACTTGGCCGATGTGTTGACGCACTTGACCAAACAAATTAAGAAGGCATCGCGTAAGGCGTGGGTCGAGCGCATTACAAAATTAAAAGAAGAAAATCCACTGCGCTTCAATACCGAGCCCGGCGTGATTAAGCCGCAACAGACAATCCACGAGCTCTGGAAAAAAACGCGCGGCGATGCGATTATCGCGACCGATGTCGGCCAGCACCAGATGTGGGCGGCGCAGTATTATACGTTCAACGAGCCGCGCCGCTTTATTACTTCGGGTGGCCTCGGCACGATGGGCTTTGGTTTCCCGGCGGCAATCGGCGCTAAAATCGGGCAACCCGATAAAGACGTGTTTGTGATTACCGGAGACGGCAGCTTTCAAATGTGTATTCAAGAGTTGGGTACGATTGCGATGTACCAAATTCCCGTTAAAATTCTGCTCTTTAACAACGGATTTTTGGGCATGGTGCGGCAGTGGCAAGAGCTCTTCTACCAAAATCGTTTTTCGCACTCGAACATGAATTACAATCCCGACTTCATCAAGATTTGTTCGGGCTACGATATTCCCGCAAAGCGTATCGACAAAGAATCGGAGCTCGGCGCGGGTCTCGATTTTTTAGTGAACAGCAAGACTTCGGCGCTCCTCGAAGTGATGATTCCCGAAAACGAGAAAGTATATCCGATGGTTGCGTCGGGCGCGCGTTACGAGCAGATGGTGGATTTCATAAGCAAAGGTAGCAAAGGCTCCGAAACTAAAATTCACGCGAACCGCCCTGCGAAATAATTACGCGAGGGCTGTGGGGTTGTGGGGCGAGGTAACTGGGCGTGAACTCGTGGCCACAATTTTTTGCCGCAGCTCGCGAGGCTTTTTTCCCGCGTATCTTCATAAGCTTGTTTTTGGTGCTATTGCCGTTTGACGGCACCGTACTCGCCGCCAAACCGCTCTGGAATCGCATCTTTGGTTCGGGCGCGCACAGCGAAAAAATTTTTGCCGACCTGATCGCCAAACTCAACACGTTTGAAAACTACGCTTTCACCGAGGCGTACCGTAACGATACGTTGCGTGCGTTCTATTCGAATAAGCGCGGCGATATCTGTTGGCTGAAACGCTACGACGAAGACGAAGTTGCGGAGCAAGTGACCGACGAGCTTGTCGAATTCAAGACCCCTGTTTTTCGTTATGGCAATCTCGTCGGGCATTGCACGGCGGGCGATGTGACCGAACTCGCCGATAAAGCGCGCGCGATTCTTATCGGCTTAGGCGAGTGGCGCGAATAGCTGCGAGCCGCTGCAAGAGTTCGGGCCGCAACCGGCCGTGCTCGACAAACCAAGCGTCGATA
>JAFEGD010000046.1 GCA_018240245.1 Spirochaetota bacterium
GCAAGCTACTGTACACAAAACTCGACGCTCTTAAGCGACACAGCGACAACGCTGCAAGGTTCTAACGCTGCCGGTGCTTCGAGCGCCAACGCAACCACCGCGCAAATGCTGCGCAGCATTTGGATTGTCGGCGGTACTAAGACTGCCGGCCTCATCGCGCCGACTGTCGCCGTCGGCGCGATGGCGAACAATCTCGATTATTTCGACCCGCTTACCAATACTTGGACGACTCTCACCTCGGCGCAATGGACGGGAACTTTCACCTCGCGCATCGGTGCGGCGGTTGTCGGTCTTAATGGAAAAATCTACGTGATCGGCGGTTATGGCGAAGGTGCCTCGGCGGCGACAGCTTTGAACACCAATACCGTACAAATTTTCGATATCGCCACGACGACTTGGTCGACCGGCGCGACTCTCGCAAACGTGAACGCACTCGGCGCACCGGTCGTTGTCGGCTCGAACATCTACGTGGTCGGCGGAACCAACTCGGCCAACGTTGCCGCCGCGTTGGGCGCAGCGAGCGCACAAAATCTGCAGCCAGTAAATATCTATAATACGACGGCAAATAGTTGGTCGCAAGGCACGGTACTCGTTGCAGCGCAATCGGGTGTCGATAAGTGCGCATTTACGCCCGACGGGGTCAGCATTTATCACATTGGCGGGCGAACCGCAGCCGCTACAGTCGCGGCCACTGCAGCTAATGGTATCTATAATTCGCTCACGAACGCCCCCGGAATAATGACCTTCGACACCACGGGTTATACCGCGCGCACCGGTTCTGCGTGCGTTGCTTTCAAGACAATTTCGGGGACCTACACGGCGGTCAGTATCGGCGGCTATTCGGTCGTTACGGCTACATCATCGGGTCTCATGGGCGGTGCAGGCACGACGGCGCTGACTGCGGTCAGCACCGTTTTCGCAGACGTTTTTCCCTTTACCGGCGGCACGTGGGGTTCGCTCTCTAACCTACCGGCAGCACAAGCGTATTCGGCGGCAGTTATTAAAGACGGCGTTATTTATGTCTTCGGCGGCAACACCGCCACCGTACCCGCTACGGCGGTGAGCAATCCAGTTGCGACAGTTTATACCGCCGCGACGTTGGGTGGCTCGTGGTCGAGCAATGCGTTTCCACCGGGCGCGCTGGCGCCCTATAATGCCGGCGCAACTATTGCTGCGATGCCCAGCGCGCGTTGGGGACACGGCGCGGTGCTCGTGCAATAGTTATTACAATTGTGCGTAACGCGACTCTTATCGTCTGGGCGAGCCTATGCCTCGCCCAACTCGCTTGTGCCTCGTCGTCGTTACGGCAGGGCGAAACACAGCCGCTGACGCAAAACGGCCGTGAAGTCGGCACCATCAAGCAACTCGAGAATAGCGAGCGCGAATATAGTTATGCTCCCACGGGTAGACTAGAGCAGCGTTGGACAGAAAGTAAGAATCAAATGAAAATATTCGAACGCTTCGACCCGGCAACGGGTAGAATTCGCTCGCGTTCGCACTATCTACAAGGCCGCTTAAATCATGTCGAAGTCTTTAACGGCGACGGCTCGGTGCGCGGTATCGTTAGCTATCCCGATGGCCAGACTGCGCGCACCGTCGAGTTGCCCAAGCGAGGTAAGCTGGTTGAGTTTGTAACGCGATAGCGGCGCGCGATATTGATTGCCTCTTTTGCTTGTCGCGCTGTTTAAGCGCCTCTTTTAGGCGTCTACACACTACCTAAAAGAGGAAAAAATGACCAAATCTTCGCGAATTATCAAAAAAGTCGGTGTTTTAGGCGCCTCGGGCAATATGGGCTCGCTCTCAGGCGGTATTTTTGCGCAAGCCGACATCGAATGCGTGTTTTTTGCGCGTTCGCTCGATAAAGCCAAGGCAGGTCTTGAAGCCGCCGTCGGCCAAGCGCGCTCCGATGTTTTGCGCAAATATATTAAACCCGCCGCGTATGAAGATCTCGAAAAAGAGATTCCCTCGTGCGACTGGATCTTCGAAGGCTTGGCCGAAGATATGGCGATCAAGAACGAATTTTTTGCGAAAATCGAAAAACTCAAAAAACCCGATGCGATTGTGAGCACGGTGTCGTCGGGGCTTTCGATTCGCAAAATGGGCGAAGGGCGTAGCGAAAATTTTCGCCAGCATTTCATGGGTACGCACTTTTATAATCCCCCCGGCAAGTTGCCTGCGAACGAACTCATCTTTCACCCCGACGTGCCGCAAGCGACGCGCGATTTCGTGTACGACTTCTGCGAAAAAGTATTGCGCCGGGTGAACATCACTACCGAAGATACCGCAGCGTTTGCCGGTAACCGCATCGGCTTTCAGTTCTTAAACGACGCGGCGATCTATGCCGAAAAATACGGTGTCGATAAGATGGATTATCTGCTCGGGCCATACACCGGTCGTGCGCTCGCTCCGCTCGCGACGATCGACCTCGTGGGCCTCGACGTGCATAAGGCGATTGTCGACAACGTGGTGGCGCACGTCAAAGACGAGCGCATCGACACATACAAGATGCCCGCGTATATGCAAAAGATGATCGATCAGGGTATGCTCGGCCGTAAGGCAAAAGGGAAAGGCGGTTACTTTAACCGCGACGCCGAAAAAAATAAAACCACGTTAAATATTTCAGACTTCACATTCGCTCCTACAAAAAAAGAAAAAATCGAATGGGTTGAAAAAACCAAGCAAGCGATTCAGAATGGTTTGTACTCGCGCGCGATCGAGCAGATTAAAACTGCGCCCGGCGAAGAGGCGAACATCGTGCGCCGTTTTATTTTAGGTTATGTCGCGTATAGCTTCGCGCGCATCGGCGAAGTCACGCCCGAAGCCGACGGCATTCACGGCATCGACCGCGTGATGTCTTCGGGCTTTTCATGGCTACCGCCATCGGGTTGGGTCGATCTTTTCGGCGGCGTCAAAGCGACGTGCGCGCTCATCGAAAAGGCGAAGCTGCCCGTACCCGCGCAACTCAAGAACAATAAAGAGAAAGGCCGAATCTGTCGCATTGCCGATATCAGCCGTTTCTTAGCCGGTCGCTAAAAAAGTATTATATTAAATCAGAGGAGAAAACTATGGCAAAACAAGAACGTGTTTACATTCTCGGCGGTTACCAAACCGACTTCGCGCGCAACTGGTCTAAAGAAGGCAAGAATATCCAAGCGCTCATGAACGAAGCGATGGACGGCGCTTTCGCCGCGACGCAGATCGACCCGGCGGATGTCGAATCGATTCATGTCGGCAATTTTGCGGGCGAACTCTACACCATGCAAGGCCACTTGGGTGCAATGAGCGTCAACTACAGCGATAAGCTACGCGGTGTGCCGACGAGCCGCCACGAAGCGGCCTGCGCATCGGGCGCGATCTCGACGCTTATGGCGCGTACCGAAATTGAAGCGGGTCACTACGATCTATCGATGGTTTTGGGCGTCGAAATGATGAAATCGGTCGATTCAAAAACCGGCGGGGATTTTTTAGGTACTGCGGCTTGGTACGAGAAAGAAGCAAAGGGCGTGCAGTTTCCTTTTCCGAAACTCTTTGGCCGCTTAGGCTCGGTCTACGAAGAACTTTATGGTCTTAAATACGATCACCTCGCCGAAATTTCTGCAGTCAACTACGAGAACGCAAAGCACAACCCCGTCGCGCAAACGCGCGATTGGTATATGAACAAGCAACACGCACTCACGCGCGGTAACTTCAACATGGAAGTCGGCGGTATTATCCACATCACCGACTGCTCGCAGGTTACCGACGGTGCGGCGGTGATTTTTCTTGCGTCCGAAAAATACGCGAAAGCCTACGCTAAAAAACATGGCATGAAGCTGAAAAACATCCCTTATATCATGGGTTGGGGACACTCGACGGCACCGATTCTTTTCGACGTAAAAACCGAAGAGGCGCATGCCGCAAAAAAAGAAGGCAAATATATTCTGCCGCACACACGCAAAGCGATTACCGATGCGTACAAGCGTGCGGGCATCAAAGGCCCAAAAAATCTCGACTTCGTTGAAACACACGACTGCTTCACGACCTCAGAATATGCGGCGATCGAACATTTTGGCCTCACGGCACCGGGCGAAGCGTATAAAGCGATCGAAAGCGGCGATATTCGCATCGGCGGTAAATTGCCTTTCAACCCCTCGGGCGGTCTCATCGGCGCGGGGCACCCGGTCGGCGCGACCGGCTCGCGACAACTGCTCGACGTGTTCAAGCAGCTCACTGGCAACGCGGGTGAGAATCAAGTCGAAGACGCAAAGGTTGCCGCGACACTCAACATCGGCGGTTCGGCGACGACGAATGTCGTTCACATTATTGGAGTCGACAAAGGAAAATAGATGGCATTAGAAAGAGCGGCACAACTCACCGCACACGTTAAGGCGTTTTACGCCCGGTTCGAGAAATATCTTGCCGACAAGGCTGTCGATGCGGGTAACATCTCAACCGACAAAATGGACGCCGACCAAGTCGCGAACTACGACTTGGCCTGGGTCGCCGCCGAGCTTTTCGCGATCGACGAAATGCTCGCCTACCCCGGCAAGGTCGGTAAAGCTGCGGGCAGCATCGAAGAACAACTCTCGCTGTTCTTCATCGCCGATGCTTTAACCGATATTCTTGCGCGCTTTCGCCTCGCCGCCCACAAGATGGGTGTCGCTCCGGTTGCATTCGAAAATGAAATTCAGTCTGCCGAGATCTACACCTTCGTCGGCGAATATAGTTCTGAGCCGTTCGCAAAAAAAATCGCCGACAACCTTGCAGCCAATAAAGATTTCGGCGCATACGGTCTTAACGGCGACCAGTCGATGATGGCCGACACGTTTCGCAAATTCGCCGAAGGGCAAGTCAAGCCCATCGCCGAAAAAGTTCACCGCCAAGATCTCACGATTCCCGACGCAATTATCGACGGCCTCTCTGAAATGGGCTGCTTCGGTCTATCGATCGCCGACACGTACGGCGGCTTTCAAAGCGAAGCCGCACCCGACCACACGTCGATGGCGGTCGTCACCGAAGAACTCTCGCGCGGTAGCGTCGGCGTTGCGGGCAGCCTTATCACACGCCCCGAAATTGTCGCAAAGGCAATCTCTGCCGGCGGCACCGAAGCGCAGAAACAAAAATGGCTCCCCCTACTCGCTTCGGGAGAAAAAAAGTGTGCGGTCGCCGTTACCGAACCCGACTATGGCTCCGACGTTGCGGGAATGAAAGTCGCTGCCGTCAAAGTCGACGGCGGTTGGAAAATCAACGGCGTCAAAACTTGGTGTACGTTCGCGGGCATGGCCGACGTGATGCTGGTCTTGGCGCGCACGAACCCCGATCTAAAACTCAAACATAAAGGCCTCTCGATTCTCTTAGCCGAGAAGCCGCCGACACGCGATCACGAATTCGATTATAAACAACCCCAAGGCGGGCGCTGCCACGGTAAAGCGATTGCGACAATCGGCTACCGCGGTATGCACTCGTACGAAGTTGTCTTCGAAGATTATTTCGTACCCGACGAAAATTTAATCGGCGGCGAAGCGGGTTTAGGTAAAGGCTTTTATCTGCAGATGGCCGGGTTTGCCGGTGGGCGTTTGCAGACGGCCGCGCGCGCGACCGGCGTTATGCAGGCGGCGATTGAAAAAGCGTTACAATACGCTGTGGATCGTAAAATTTTCGGGAAATCGATTATCGCCTACGGTATCAACCAGTATAAGATTGCGAAAATGGCCGCGATCACGCAGGCAGTACGACAGATGACTTATAAATCCGCCCGCTTAATGGATAAGCACGAAGGCTCGGTTGAAGCGTCGCTCGTCAAATTTTATGCCTGCCGTATCTCAGAATGGGTAACGCGCGAAGCGTTGCAAATTCACGGCGGTATGGGTTACGCCGAGGAATACGAAGTCTCGCGCCTTTTTGTCGATGCGCGCGTTTTTAGTATCTTTGAAGGCGCCGAAGAAGTTTTGGCGTTGCGTGTGATTGCGCGTTCGTTGCTTGCACGCGCGCTTGGCCTGAAAGCGGCATAACGTTCGACGCATGCGCAGGGAAATCGCAAGGTTATCCCTCTTTGTTTTATGCTTGGCTACGCCTGCGCTCAATGCTGCGCCGTGGCGCGAAACGAATCCCCTGAAGAGTCTGACGAACTTACCGACGCGCCTCATCGATTCGATTATGGCGCAGGGCAATTGGAATATTCTTTTTCAAGAGGGCCCGTTTCGCGAATTTCAACGGCAGATGGCAATCTCGAACCACTTCGCAATGCGCGGGGGTGCCGAGCAAGCCGAACTGCAATACCAAAAGGCGGGTGATGTGCTCGACATCGCCTACGCTTCGCTGCGCGGTCGTTTCAGTTGGCCGCGCGATGCCGCAACGATTAACGCCGCCGATCTACCTTGGGGAGAAAATCGCGATACGTTTCAAGACTATCTTTTGTGTCGCCTGCAACTTTTTGTCGAAAAGGGCTTAGCGCGGCACGAGCGCAATATATTACAGCTCGACGGCTTCGATAATTTTCTACAACAAACAGAAACTCAACTCGGCACGACGGTGAGAAACAAAGACGGGGATTTAGCCGCGTTTGTCGATTTTTTACGTGAAATACGTAAATTACGAGAAAACAAGAATCTGCATCCGTCTTTACTTGCGGAAAAATTTTCTGCGCTCAGCGATAACTCCCCCACTTCGACTCGCAACTATTGGAGTCGCCGCTTCTTGCTCGCACGCATTGTCGAAAGTCTCAATTATGGCAATCTTGCGTACGCGGCAGCGCTCGCCGAATACTATTATAACCAGCAGCGCAAATATGCGGACAAATTTGCTTTCGCGCGCCTATTCATTCAGGCGGGTGCATTTGCGACCGCACAGACCATACTCGAAGAGTCTCTTGCGGGCAACGACCTGAAAGCGTCTGAAAACTATTCTGATTTCGCGTCGTATAGCGAACTATACCAAAATTTACTACTATGGTTAGAAAATCGCGACGCGGCGGCGGTTAACGCGCAAAACACACAGCAACATTTCGACGAACTTCTGCAAACCGGAAAGATCGCGCGCGAAGACCTCGTCGATTTTAACGCGCAACGCGCGCATAGCATTTTATTTGCCGCACAACTTGCATGGCGCACAGCGAAGATTTGCCCCAATACGGAAAATTTTACGCCATCCGAAGATTTAGACGTAATGCAGCAGATACGCGAGCGCATTTTTTATGAACACTGCGGCCTGAAACGCGACGCCGCATGGTGGCACACCGTTAGTCTGGCTATAAAAGAAAATACCGAAGCACGTGCACTACTACGGTTTTACCTACACAGCGATAAATCTTTTGTTATGCCTAAGGCAACGACAAACGAAAAGCCGACAGCTCTTTCTGAATATTTTTCTGCACGAACCGTCTTAGCCGCAGAACTTTCGAAAAAGCGCCCCGCCAAGCTCGCGGAAAAGTTGCAAACCTTTCTGCGAGCAGAAAACCAAACTCTACAATCGACTATTTTTTTCAAATGGGGAATTAGTCTATCCGACGATCTAATTTCCCGCGCATTAAAACAAATCGAATCGAAGAAAAGCGCGAAAATTATCGGCGGTATTTTTGCCCAACTGAATTTTCGATACGCAGTACGCCTATACCGAAAAACACACGTGCCGTTCTTTGCGCCCACGGACGGCGCCGCGATGCGCGCATTTGTCGCGCGAAATCTTCTCGGTCTCGATTTGTCGATAGATAATTCTTTCGCTACGCCGAATCTCACTGCGAAAGCACTCGTCTATTCGGACGAAAATTTTGTGGCCGTTTTCGATCCGGCAGAGCGGAAAAAGCCGCTACGCTATTACGAAAATCACAGCCAAGATATCGCTTTGAAAAGCACGAAGTCGATTGTTTATTTCGGCGAATCTTGGGCGAGTATTGGCCGTACACTCGGCGGTGAAATCGCCCCATTGCTCTCTTTTTGCGCGGAGTGTACAACAAGTAGCGAGCGAAACCCCCGACGCCTTTTAATGGCCACCGGTGAAACGAAACCCTGGCAGCAACTAACCTCCGAACTTTCCGACGATTTCTCGTCTGTTCCCGAACCGAGTACGTATGCCGAATGCTCGATCGCAAGTCGTGCGTACATCGATACCGTGATTCTACCCGTAGGTTCGGCAATCGACAAGCTGCCGTGTAATACGCTACCGGAAAAAATTATTATCGAAGACAATACGCAAATTGCCCCGAGCGCATATCTTGCGACGCTCGCATTAGCTTCACGCCCTGGAAGCGCGCTCATAATTGTGCCGAAGACGCTCACGCCTCAGGCACGAACTGCATTTCTCTTCGATTTTTTTCAGCGTACCAATAGAAGGCAAACGCGGCCCAGCGAAGCGTTTCGCGAGGCAAAGCAACGCGGTGAAAAATCGTTTGCCGACGACGCAGCTTTTGCAAATATGCAATACTATGAATCGATGCGTTAGGCTAATCATAATTATCGCGGTGGATATATCGCTCACCGCTTGTGCGCAACGCAATACCAACATCGACCAAGCTTTAGTCGCGCAAATCGTTCAAGAGTTCACCGACGAACGCGCGTTCTATTATCTACGCGGCGGAGCGCCCAAATCAAACACCGAGATTTTTGAAAAAATACTCAACCGACACGCTGTGCGATTCGCCGAGTTCAGACCCGCACTTAGCCGATATTTTCCGGAAATTCAGCAACGAATATTGCCGAAATCGTGAGTTTAATCAAGCCGCCATACGACGGCTTGATTAAACGAGCAATGGCTATTTTTTCGGTGTCGCCGGCGCTGTGGGTGTAGGTGCGGGTGCGGGTGCCGCTTGTTGCGCCGCTGCAGCTTCGCGCTTCTTGCGCGCTTCTTCGCGAATCGACTTCACGTGCTCGGCGATGTCGAAATCTTTATTTGTCTCGATGCGATATTTTTGCGTCGCATTTTTCATGATCGTGCGCTGTTTTTCCATAGCGGCGCCCATCACCATACGGCCTTTAATCATTTCGAGACCTTGATCGACCGGGATAGTCCGTAGGCGCGCATCTTCGCGTTTTGCTTTTTCCCACGCCGCATACGCTTCGGCATCGCTGATCTTGATATCTTGCAGTTTCAATTGGTCGAATAAGTACATGTTTGCCGTAAAATATTTCTGTAAAAATTCTAATTTCGCTTTGATATCCGCACGTTTTGCAAAGCCGTCTTTCTGCGCTTCCATGTTGAGAATCAGCATGTCTTTGTATTGTTCGGCAAATTGGTCTTTTCCGAAACGCTTGAACATTTCAGTCAATTGCGGATTTCCCGAACGCTCGGGATCTTCTAAGAGTTGGGCAAATTCGTCTTCGGGAATAAAGCGGCCCATCGTCTGTTGCAACTGCTCTTTCATGAGAACGCCAAAACCGCTGTAAGCGGAATCGAGCTGCTTTAGTGTCACCGACTTACCTTCGATTTTCCAAATCCATGGGGTTTTGTCGCCGCTACAAGCGACGGCGATAAACGCAGCGATTGCAACCGCCGCAAAAATACGTGTTTTCTTCATAACTGGTCTCTCCGTAAGGGAAAATGTGGGCTATTTTTTAACGAATCGACCCGCTGCAAAGCACTAAGGTGACTGGCGGGAACTCGCTGGCGCGAGATCCCGCCAGTCACTGAAGCGATTTTTCCAGTCTCTAAGCCAGCTCGCGTCGCAACCAATAGAGCTGCAATAAGCCGACGAGCCCAAGCGCAAGCCCCGCAATGTATTCGCTGCCGGGCTTTGCAGCAATGCCGATAATCACCGCCGTTGCGACAAAAATGGGCACGCGAATATACTCCAGCATGTACGCCCACCGTTGCCGCATCATGAGCCCTCCCGCGCTCGTAAGCCCCAAAATTACCGGCACCGCGAGCAGCGCTTGCGCATAAAGCGGCAAGCCTTTGGTTTGCTGCATCACGAGAAATAGCGGCAGCGAAATAACGAAGACAATCCCCGCATAAATTTTGAGCGTCGACGTATTTTGCGGGTCGTATTTTGCATACGTTTGCGGATTAATTTCTGGAATCGCGGTTTGCCCGCCAAGATAATCTGGCTTCCAACCGGGGCCTTTGAACCAAACTTTAATTTTATCGAACCCGCGCACCTTACGCGACGTCTGGACAAGCGACCACCAATAATGCAATTGCGCCCACACGGGGTTCAACGTCGTGAGCGGCTTCACGGTTCCGTAAGTCGGCTCTTCTTCTTCGCGCTGAAACGTACCGAAAATTTTATCCCAAATAATCAAAACGCCCGCGTGGTTTTTGTCGATGTACTTAGGATTAACACCGTGGTGTACGCGATGGTGCGAAGGTGTGTTCATAAAGAGTTCGAGAAAACCTAATTTTTTGACCAAGCGCGTGTGGATGAAAAACTGATATAACGTATTAATCTGAGAACAAATAATAAATTGAAACGGCGAGAAGCCGACAATCGCCAGCGGTAAATAGTACGGGAAAGAAAAGAGTCTCTGAAACGCACCTTGCCGCAACGCCACTGAAAAATTATATTCTTGGCTCGAGTGGTGCGCTTCGTGCGAACCCCAGATTACCGCAATCTCGTGCGAGTTGCGGTGAAACCAATAATACCCCAAATCGACAAGAAAAAATAAAATAATCC
>JAFEGD010000047.1 GCA_018240245.1 Spirochaetota bacterium
TCGAAATGACCTTCGGCCATTTCGACTTTTGAGCTTCCGCTCGCGCTATGAGCGACATCGTGTCGCGCGCGAGCTAACCGCCTCCCTGCGCCTTAGCCACCAAAGCAGCTGCTTCAGCGGCTTCTTTCGCCTTCTGCTCGGCAAATATCGGGTCGTACTCACAACGGAATTTTTCCATGAGTTTGCCCATTTCGTCGTAGAGCTCTTTCGCTAAGTCGATAATAATCGACGGGCGGCTTTTCGACGATTTGCCGCTGCCATAGAGTTTCGATAAATAGCGGCGCGAGCTATCCATGATCGTGTATTTATCTTTCGGGTTTGTCGCCATCTGGTCGATAAATTTTCGCGTGAGATACGAATTGAGATAAATGACGCCGTCGAACGCCCAGTTGAAATCGAGCGACGGCCCCAAGATATACGCCGCGTCTTCCATCGGTTCGACGCCCGAAGTCATCGTATCGAGCACGCGCTTATAATAGCGCGCCGCCTCGACGTAATAGAAATCGCGCAGTTTGTCGTATGGCCGATAATTCGCTTCTTTATACAAGTCGTCTAAAATCCACGCCGCGCGTATGGCCGATACCGCCTTCTTGGGCGTCGGCGCAATTTGGTTGCCGCGCAAATGATAGCAATCAACGCTGAGCATATAACTAATCGCACCATGGACGATATTGCGATTTTCGCCCATGTCATATTTGCCGAAAAAAGTCTCGACGATCTTTTGCCGATGCGCGACCGAATTTTTCAGCGCAAGGATTTCTTCTGGTGTGGCATTCAAGAAATCTTTAGGGTAGGCTGCAAAAAGACACTTCGGGCAAACCTGTACGTGATAGACCAGCGGGTTGATCTTGCCCCATTTTTTATTATCTTCGTAAAGCCGCTGCAACTCTTGCGTGAGCTTACCCGCAATCAAACGCCCGCTACCCGAAAGTAACTCTTCTTTGAAATGCGTCGTGCCACACACGGGACACTTCGTGACTTCTTTTGCTCGATACGAAATCTTTTTCTGGTTATTTGCCGCTGCGACTGCCATCTATACTTCTGCTCCTAAATCTAATGTAGAGGCAGATATTTTGAGTTCGCTTATCCAGTCAGCATCTTTTGCCTTTGGCGGCAGCACAACCGGCTTGCCTTCGTACGTCAACCGCTTGCCGGGATATACGAGAGTTATCCACAAATATTTTATTAGGCTCTTTTGTTCGAGCGCCGGGTGAATATGCGGATGAATGAGTCGGTTATGATATTCGGGTAAAAGACTCCAATGCAAACCCGGTTGATCGTGGTGTATACCATGGTAGCCGTTATTAAAGGCAAACCAATTCAACATTTTTCCCGTAAAATTGCGCGAATGGTTGTACTTGTGGTTTGCGTCGGTGCCATCGTGTTGCCAAAAATTGACGCCCACGATGCCCCAAACGCCATAGTGATGGGGGATAAACACCAGCAAGACGAACGCCTGCCAGTTAATGAACAAGAGCACCCCTTGCGTCAGGAAAAAAACGACGAGTTCGAACCAATATTGGCGAAACCACGACGGCCGCTCTATACGCATTGCCCGAACAAAAGCATTCTCATCGCGCAAGATGTCAAACATCATGCGATGAAAGAAAAATAGCTGGTTTAAGAAGTTTAGCCGAAAGCGCATTTTTGTCGTGCGCATGACATCTTTCTCGCGTTGCGTGTATTTGTGGTGGCTAAAGTTGTGTCCCGGCACAAACGCGCTCACGGCATGCCCATAACAAAACGAGAGTACGTGCTGAAATATTTTATTGAACGTGCGATTCTTAAAAATCGGGCAATGGATTGTATTATGCACCATGACTGCGCTGAAGAACGAAAAATTACACATGGCGATAAAGAGCAGCACAATCATCCAGACATCCAACTGATTCCAAAAATAAAAACCGACAAAAACCAAACTACAATAAATTGCGACAAAAAACAGCGTACGCCCATCGGCTGCATAGCGGAGCATATTGCGCACTGCATCATAAGAACAACACGTCAATTAACTTCTTTACGGCGATTACGGCTGGCATAATCTGTGCCGTGCCCGTCAGCAAACACCCCAAAGTAGGAGCAAAAAATGCGTGAAGATGGACGCGAGAGCGACAACGTAGAAGACCGTCGCGACGAGAACGATTCGAGCGGCGGGGGCGGCGGAGGCTTTAGCCTGCCCTTTGGTAATTTTCGCGGCGGTAGTATTCTTACGATTATTCTGGCGATTGCCGGGGCGTATTTTCTCGGTATCAGCCCGACTACCATACTCAGCCTCTTAAGTAGCGGCGGCGGCACAAGCCAAGTGCAGCACCAAGGCCCGGCGAAGCATATTCCCGCGAACGACAAGCAGGCGAAATTTGTTGCGGTGGTGCTCGCCGACACCGAAGACGTGTGGCGCGATCTCTTACCCAAGTACGGCAAGAAATACAGCGACCCAAAACTCGTGTTGTTTCGCCGCTCGACGCCCACCGCGTGCGGGCGCGGTAAAACGGCAATGGGGCCCTTCTACTGCCCCGGCGATCACAAAGTTTATATCGACTTGAGTTTTTACGACGAATTGAAAACTCGCTATCATGCTCCCGGCGACTTTGCGCAAGCGTATGTTATCGGCCACGAGATTGGCCACCATGTGCAAACGCTCTTAGGCACGATGAGCCGCGTCAACCGCCAACAACAAGGGCTCTCCGAAGCCGCCGCAAACGCGCTGTCGGTGAAACTCGAACTGCAAGCCGACTGCTACGCGGGCGTGTGGGGGTTTCATGCAAACAAAGCGCGGCATATTCTCGAATCGGGCGACGTCGAAGCGGCGTTGAATGCGGCGGCGGCAATCGGCGACGACACGCTACAAAAGAGCGCCGGCGAAGAAGTCGTGCCCGAGTCGTTCACGCACGGCAGCAGCGCCGAGCGCGTGCGTTGGTTTAAGCGCGGCGTCGAGAGCGGCGACCTCAAAGCATGCGATACTTTCGCGTCTAACTAAGAGCGTGCGTTACTTTAGCCGCTGCAAACACACGACCGTTAAATCGTCGTTTACCTCTGCGCCCGCACGAAATTCGTGAACGTGCGCGCGTAGCGATTCGACAATCGCCTGCGCGTCGCTTACGGGTGCCGTGTTCTGCAACGAGCGCGTCACGCAATCAAGCAGGCGGTCGGTTTCGTACTGCACGTTCTGCGGGTTCATCGCTTCGGTAATGCCGTCAGAATAAATCAGCAGCGTTTCACCCGGCTTCAAATCGAGTCGATGCACGCGGTATTCCATGTCGTAGCGCAGGCCAAATGCGGTGCCGCTTTGTTGCAACAGTTCGGCTGAAATTTTATCGCCGTCTTGGTGAAATATATACGGCGGATTATGACCGCAGCTCACGTAATGCATCCGCCCGGTGATGGCATCGATGCGCGCAATGAAAGCCGTCACGAAAGTGCCGGTAATCAAATTTTGCCGCATAAAATTGTTGAGCTGGTAGGCAAGCTCGCCCAACGTATCGTAGAGCGGCGACAAGAGTTGCAACGCCGCGTGAAAATTTGAAACAATGAGCGACGCCGGAATCCCCTTGCCGGCGACGTCGGCGACGATGATGTCCATCTTCGAGGTGCCCGTGCGCTCGACGTGATTCAAAAATTGAAAATAGTCGCCGCCGACATCTTGTGCGGGTTCGGTATGCCCGAATAGCGAATAGCCGCGTAGCGCCGGCATCGTGAGCGGCAGCGATTGCTTTTGAATTTCGGCGGCCAAATGCACATCGCGCTCGAATGCTTTTTTCGACAATGCGTCGCGATGCAGCAGCGAAGTTTCGATCGCCATCGCCGCTTGGCTCGAAAAATTGAGCATCAGCCGTACATCCGCCTCGGTGAATGGCTCGCCGCCCACTTTATTCATGAGCTGCACGGTACCTTTGATTTCGCCGCGCAGCTTGAGCGGCACGCAGAGATACGATTTCGTTTCGCCGCCACGGCTGATGTCGACCTCTTTATAAAATCGTGCGTCGCTTTGGATGTCGTTCTGATTCACGTATTCGCCCGTCTGCGCAACGTAACCCGAAATACCTTTGCCCAGGGGCACGCGAATATTTTTGAGGAGTTCTGCCTGCGCATCGGTAGTCGCCGCAAATTCGAGCACCTGGTCGTTCTTGTTGATGAGAAAAATCGAAGCGATTTCGGCACCCGAAAGCGTGCGCATCTCTTGCAACACCAAGCGCAAAACCTCGTCGTAATCGAGCGTTGAAGATAAGACCTCGTTAATCTGAAAAAGTGAAACATAGCGCGTGAGCTCGTTTTTGAGCTCGCTGCCCGAAGCGGATGACAAGAATCGGCGAATTTCGTCGGCCATGATAGTGCGGCAGGGTATTTTCAAGATGCCAGCGAGTCAATTGTTTTCAAAGATTGCAAAACAAAATTGACAGCCGCGCATCGTATAGTATCTGCTCTCATGCAACGCATTTTAATTCTTATCGCCAGCTTAACGCTCGTCGCGTGCGCAAGCAAAGAACGCCGCACGTACCCCGACAACGGATTTATCACTTATATGGATCTCACGACGAGCCCTGTCGGCGGCAACCTCGACTCGACTGGCATTCGCATGTATTACAAAGGCCCCGTCAAAGACAGCATCGAAGAGTTGGGCGTCATCGAAGCGAAAGTGTCGGGGCAAGGCAAGACGCGCAACGACGTACTGCGCGCATTGCAGCAAGAAGCGCTCAAACTCAAAGGCGACGGTATACTCGAAATCACAACCAAACGCGACGACGACACATGGAAAGCCGACGGCGTCGCGTTTCGCTTTAAGCAATAAGCCGTCGGCTTATTGCTTAACCTAAAAGAATTTTGCCGATCGTCATGAGCTGCATAAAGCTCGTGCCTTCGTAGATTTTACCGATCTTCGCGTCGCGGTAAAGTTTCTCGACTGGGTAATCTTTCACGAAACCATAACCGCCGAAGCACTCGACTGCGAGCGATGCGACGCGCTCGGCGACTTGGCTCGAATGGTATTTTGCCATCGCGGCTTCTTTAACGAAATCTTTGCCCGCATCTTTGAGACGCGCAGCGTTATACACCATGAGCTTTGCCGACTCGACTTCAATCGCCATCTGCGCGAGTTGAAACTGCATACCTTGAAAAGAAGAGATCGGTTTACCGAACTGCATCCGCGTTTTGGTGTAATCGATCGCGTGCGCGAGCGCGCCTTCAGACAGACCGACCATCTGCGCGCCGATACCGATGCGCCCTTCGTTCAACGTCTCGATCGCGACTTTATAGCCTTTGCCTTCTTCGCCGAGTAAATTTTCGAGCGGCACTTCGCAGTTATCGAGCACCAATTCGCAAGTCGACGACGCGCGAATACCTAACTTGTTTTCTTTCTTTGAAACGGAAAAACCCTTGAAGCCGCGTTCGACGATAAATGCCGTAATGCCCTTATAGCCCGCTTCGGGATTAAGGTTTGCAATAATTATAAAAATATCGGCTTCGCCCGCGTTCGTAATCCACAGTTTTTGGCCGGTCAAAATATATTTGCCGTCTTTTTTTACCGCTTTCGTCTTGAGCGCAAACGCATCGGAGCCCGATGAACTTTCAGAAAGGCAATACGAACCGACTTTGCCCGTCGCCAACTGCGGCATGTATTTTTTCTTAAGCGCCTCTGAACCCCAGCGCATGAACGCATTATTGACCAGAGTATTCTGCACGTCGACCATGACCCCGACCGAAGGGTCGACTTGCGAGATTGCTTCGACCGCAAGAATCGCGGTAAAAAAAGACGCGCCCGAACCTTCGAGGCTTTGCGGTGTCTCGATGCCCATGAGGCCCATTTCAAAAAGTTTTTTGACGATATCGGGATTGATTTTTTGCGCTTCGTCCATTGCCGTAACGTGCGGAGCGATTTCTTTTTTGGCAAAATCTCTGATCGCGTCGAAGTACGATTGTTCTTCATCGGAAAGAATCGTGAGTGCTGACATGGGTAAAAGTGTATTGATTCGACAGTCTGGAAAGGACAAATGTCGAGAGTGACTATGTGACGAATGGGAATTGCGAAGCAAATTAAACGTAGCAACTTTTTTTGGTACATGTTGCACGTTTTGCCGGAAAATTTGCCTAAATCGCGTCGCTGAGGCCGCGACCCTTCGGCCCATCTTCGGCGTTTCGCATAGCAAATCGTCTGCGATTTGCGGGCTGATTTTGGTAAATAAGTGCGACGTGCGCCGACAAAAAGTTGCGCACAGCAGTTGCCGCCCAGTCACAAGACTATTCTCGCATTCACCGTTGACTTCTGAGAAAGACTACAGATATTGTTCCTATGCAAAAATTTCGTAGACTTTTTCAAACGTCTCCCGAACGCTTGGCGCACCGCAAAGAATTTATCTCAGACATGAATCGACAGCTACAAGGTTGGGTTCGAATCGGTGCGATGATTGGCTCAGTTGCCTGTCTCGATTTCGCATTCAATATTGATAAAAAGCTGCACCCTGAGTTCTCTGAATTATTCTACTATCGAATCGGGTTAACCGCAATTGGTGTCCCAATTTTTCTGCTCTCATTTATATCGCAATTTTTACGCTACGGTTCATTGAGCATTAAATTACTCTTGGCATATACAATGTTATCGATCGCATGGCTTACTGGTCGAATAGCCGACGATCCGAACTATGTTTCTGGCCTGCAACTGGTAGTCATGATTCCCATAGCAGTACCCGTACGTTATAGATTTTTTGTGATTTTACAATTGCTATCCGTTCTATTGTTTCTCACAGGCGTGATCGTGTACAAACCGAATCTATCGACGCCAGCGGCTGCATATTCGATGAACAATTTGGCGATTTCTTTTGTTATCGCATTAGCTTTTGCGTTCATGCTTGATCGTATTCGATTCGGTTCATTCATGAAAACAAAAAATATTGAGCTAAAGAACGCAGAGATCGAATTGCAAATTGCGCGCATCAATACGCTAAGAACTCAGCAAGATGGCGATTATTTTTTGACAGCACAACTCTTGCAACCCCTCGGCGTTAACGGCGCGACAGAATCGCGCATCAAAATCGAGTTTCTCACAGAACAAAAGAAAAAATTCCAGTTTCGCCATTGGCATAGCGAAATCGGCGGCGATTTAAGTTCTACCGATATCGTCACTCTTCGCGGCAAACGATATGTTGCCTTTATGAATGGCGACGCAATGGGCAAATCAATCCAAGGCGCCGGTGGGGCTCTTGTTCTGGGCACTGTATTCAAGTCGTTCATGCACCGTACTCAATACGACGAGCTTAATCGATTCATATTTCCCGAACAATGGCTGCACAATTGCTACGAAGAATTACACCACGTTATGACAGCATTCGACGGGCGAATGCTCGTGTCGGCGGTCATCGGTCTCATCGACGAAGAATCTGGCTTTCTCTACTACATCAACGCCGAACATCCATGGATTGCATTGTTACGCGACGGAGCCGCTACGTTCATTGAAAACGAATTGAGTTTGCGGAAACTTGGCACTCCAGAACAAGAAAAATTATTTCGCGTTAAGACATTTCGCTTAAAGAGCGGCGATACCCTGCTTATCGGCTCAGACGGTCGCGACGATATCTCTATAGGCCGCGATGATCGTGGAAACCCACTGATGAATTGCGACGAAACTCTTTTTTTGCGCATCATCGAAAAATCTAAGGGGAGCTTAAGCAAGTCTTACGAATTATTAAAAGAAATGGGCGAAATCACCGATGATATTTCGTTTATCAGAATCTACTTTGAAGAAACTCAATCCAAACCTATTTATGCCGAGCAGCTAACGGCTGCCGACAATAGCCTGTTAGAAAAGCAAAGTATATTAAGCGTCACAGAACTCGACCGTTTATACGCCCAATATCCGCACAACCCATTGGTTGTTTTAAAGCTGGCTATTGCCAAATCACAGTTAAAAGACTACAGCCACGCAGCAGCGCTCGGTGAAGAATACTGTAACCTTGATCCGTCTAACCTGCGGATGATTAATCTGACTTCAAGTTCCCTCAAATATTGCGCGGGCACCGATAAGAGCCTCATGAAGCGCGCCGCAGACTATGCCGAGCGCGCTTTCTTGCGCGAGCCAAAGAATATGTATGCCATTCTAAATCTCGCGGATATCTACCGTCGTTTGGGCAAGCGCGAAAAAGCAAAACACCTTTTAGAAAAAGCCTCTTCTATCGATGAGGACAATTCAACGCTCAAAAAATTACGAGCCTTACTTGCGGCTTAGTTCTTCAGAAATTTGAAGCCCATGCAAGCAAGATACCAAACAAGACTTTTGACTCTGCGTACAAAAAAAGGCTGACATAATGACGCCATTTTCTCCGAAAGCCTATTGTGAAAATCAAACCAAACTCGGCATCGGTGTCGGTTTTTGAGCACTTATGAAATCCAACAAATACAAAACCCGTGATTTCGACTATATCATCGTCGGCGGCGGCTCGGCAGGTTGTCTCTTGGCCAACCGCCTTTCGGCAGATTCAAACGTCACCGTCTGTCTCATCGAAGCGGGCGGCGACGGCACCGCGCACCTCGTCAACAATTGCAACCCAATCAACATGCTGTTCTTGATGAACAGTCGCAAATTCAATTGGCGTTTTTATGCCGAGGGTAACTCCACCACCGGCAAACGCCGATTTTATTGGCCGCGCGGCAAAACCTTGGGCGGGTCGAGTTCTGTCAATGCGATGATCTATACGCGAGGCCACAAGTCGGATTTCGACCATTGGGCACGGCTCGGCAATAAAGGTTGGGATTACAAATCGGTGCTACCTTATTTTATGAAAAGCGAGCGGCAACAGCGCGGCGCCGACAAATACCACGGCGCGCTCGGCGAAATGGATACTGTCGATAGCAATTATCATTTTCCGGCGAGCGAAGCGTTCGTGAAAGCCTGCGGCGAAGCGGGCTATCCGCATAACCGCGACATCAACGGCGCGGCGTACGAAGGCGTCGATTTTTTTCAATTGCAACAAACGCCGCAAGGTCGGCGCGCACATTCGGCGCAGTCGTTCTTATACGACGTAATGCATCGTTCGAATCTCACCGTGATGACGCACACGTTAGTCAAACGCATTCGATTCGCGAAAAAAAACGCCGTGGGCGTCGATTGCGTCGCGGCGAACGACAAGAAAACCGTTATCGAGCTCAGCGCGCGTAAAGAAATTATCTTGAGCGCAGGCGTCATCGGCTCGCCGCACATTTTGAAACTCTCGGGTATCGGGCCCGCCGACGAGCTCAAGCGTTTTGGCATACCACTCGTACACAACCTGCCCGGTGTCGGCGAAAATTTGCAAGACCACCCCGATGTAATTTTGCGCTACAGAGCCAAAAATAAAACCTCGCTCACGACCGTGCCCGCGCCTTATATGGTGCGCTTCATGGCGAAATTCTATCAAACGCGCAAACCGCATATTTTTACTCCGACCGACGCGGGTGGTTTTGTCAAATCCGACAAGAAAGTAAAAGTGCCCGATCTGCAACTGCAATTTGCTGCGGTGCGTATGCGGCCGCACGGCCGGGGAATTTTTACCCCCTCTAAACCCGGCTTCGTGTTGCATGTCTGCCACATGCGCCCCAAAAGTCGCGGCCGAGTGCTCTTACAATCTGCCGACCCGTTCGTCGACCCGCGCATCGAAGCGAATTATTTTGGCGATACGTTCGAACTCGATGCGCTGGTAAAAGGAGTAAAAATCGCCCGCACGATCATTGCGCAAGAGGCGATGGGGTCAATCCGCCAAACCGAAGAGGTGCCGGGCCCGGCGGTGCAAACCGACGCCGAGATTCGCGAATTTATTTTACAAAAAGCCGAGTCGGTCTACCACACGGCGGGTTCGTGCAAAATGGGGCGCGACAAGTTGGCGGTCGTCGATCACGAACTTAAGGTGCGCGGCCTGAAGAATCTGCGCGTCATCGATTCGTCGATTATGCCGACGATCACGGGCAGCAATATTCACGCGCCGACGGTGATGATTGCCGAGAAAGGTGCGGCGATGGTATTAGCGGCACGTTAATCTCGTACCGCCGAAAAACGATTACACGCGAAGCGGATGAGAGATGCTCTGTCGTGACTATGCGGGAACTCGCTGACGCAAGTTCCCGATAGTCACTGTCAAGCGCTCCGCTGACTTATGACCGCCGAAAAAATTGATTTTTTCTTCTGAAATGAAAAAAAAA
>JAFEGD010000048.1 GCA_018240245.1 Spirochaetota bacterium
AAGTGAGCGACCTCTTCGCGACAACGACGGTCGGGTTTACGGCGATATTTGTCGTAGGCCGAGCCGGTGAGATCTTGAGGCCGATGTGGCTGCCGATGCTCGACAAGCGTATCCGCCCGAGCTATGCGTTGATCACGATCGGCGTCGAACGCGTCTTTGACCTCGCATCCCTCATCTGTTTCTTCAGCGTCAGCCTCATCTGGTTCCAAACTCGTGCTGGCCACGAAGCCGAATACGCGTATATTCGCCTCGTCGGCAATTTGATGGCGCTCGGTGCGGTATCGTTCATCATTTTTCTGCTGATCTACTCGTGGCGCAGCGAACCGCTCATCAACTGGTTCGCCGCGTTCACCGACCGCAAATTCATTCCAAAACGCGTCCGCTCACTCGGCCTCGGGCTGATGCAGCAGCTCGCGACGTCATTGAAAGTGATGACGAACGCGCGCGAGATCTTTTGGGTCACGCTCTGGACGATCGCCCTTTGGCTGGCGATCTCGATACCGACCTGGCTGGTTCTGATGGCGTTCGGACTGCCGCTGACCTTCGTCGATTCGATCTTCGTAATGGGCGTCGCGTCGATGGGTTCGCTCGTGCCGACACCGGGCGGCGCGGCCGGAGCATTTCACGCGGCGACCGCCGGCAGCCTGATCCTGCTCGGCATCGGACACGAAGATGCGGCGGCGGTTTCGATCCTAATGCACCTTGTTTACTTTGCTCCGGCGGTCATTTTCGGTTTATATTATCTCGTCCACGGTGATATCAGCGTCGCAGGCTTTCGGCGTCTGCTTTCGAGCGAGAATGCCGAACGCGAGATCGAATCTGATTCACCGGACTTCGAACCGCAACCGTAAAAATAAATGCGCTGTCCATTTTGTGCACATCTTGAAGACAAGGTCGTTGATTCGCGCGAATCAAAGGACGGTGATTCGATCCGCCGCCGCCGCGAATGCCTGCAATGCGCTCGCCGTTTCACGTCTTACGAACGCATTGACGAAATACCGTATATGGTCGTCAAGAAGGACGGCAAACGCGAACATTTTTATCGCGATAAGCTTATCGCAGGGCTTCTGAAAGCGGCCGAGAAGCGGCCGATCTCGACAACGCAGCTCGAAACGATCGCCGACGAGGTCGAAAAATTCGTTCAGGATGCGCCCGACAGGGAATTTTCGACGACCGACATCGGCAAGCTGATAATGCGGCGCTTAAAGACGCTCGACAAGGTCGCGTACGTGCGGTTCGCGTCCGTTTATCTCGAGTTTGCGGACGTTTCAGAATTCTTGACGGAGTTGAAGCAGCTTGTCGGCGCAAATGTTGCGCCGGGCAAGAAGACCAAGAAAAACAGCAAGACGAACTGATCTCCTATGGTGTTTCGCACTCAGTCAGCGGCGGTGTACGGCATCGACGCTTTGCTGGTCGATATTGAAGTCAATATACGTCCCGCAGCCGAAAACGACATTTCTCCGAACATTATCATCGTCGGACTCCCCGACACCGCGGTTCGCGAATCCCGCGAGCGCATTCGTGCTGCGATACAAAATTCCGGCTTCTTTTTTCCTGTCAGCAAAGTTACCGTCAATCTCGCGCCTGCAGATCTTCGCAAGGAAGGCGCGAGTTTTGATCTTCCGACCGCACTCGGCATTCTCGGTGCGAACGGCGATATGACCAACGGCGCCGAGATGGACGGCGTGATGGCGATCGGCGAATTGTCGCTTGATGGCCGCGTGCGTCCCGTGCGCGGAGCCCTTTCGATCGCTCTTGCCGCCCGTGAAAATAAAATAAAACATCTGATCGTTCCCGAGGAGAACGGCTTTGAAGCGGCGGTCGTCAAGGGCGTTGCGGTCTATCCTGTTGCCGACCTTCGGACGGCGGTCGAAGTTTGCCGCGAACTCGAATTCGGTGCCGCAAAACGCGTCGCTCCGCTCGAACTCGATCCAAACGCCCTGAGCACCGCTGCGTCCGGCTACAGTGTTGATTTTTCAGAGGTTCGAGGGCAAAAGACAGCAAAGCGTGCGCTTGAGATCGCAAGTGCGGGCGGCCATAACATTCTCTTCATCGGACCGCCGGGATCGGGAAAGACGATGCTCGCGAGGCGTTTGCCGACGATCCTGCCGCCGCTTGAGTTTGAAGAAGCTCTCGAGATCACAAAGATCCATTCCGTCGCCGGTCTGACGGGCCGCACAGGCCTTGTGACCGAGCGGCCGTTCAAGTCGCCGCATCACACCGTAAGCCAGGCAGGCCTTGTCGGCGGCGGTTCCGTGCCGAAACCCGGCGAAGTTAGTCTTGCTCATCTCGGCGTATTGTTTCTCGACGAACTTCCTGAATTCGACCGAAGTGCGCTTGAGGTCCTGCGTCAGCCGATGGAGGACAAGAGCGTTACTATCTCGCGCGCAGCGTCGTCGCTCACATTTCCGGCGAATTTCACGCTGGTTGCTTCGATGAACCCTTGCCCTTGCGGCTACTTTGGCTCGTCGCGTGAATGTAAATGCTCGCCGCTCCAGATACAGCGTTATGTCGGGCGCGTGAGCGGCCCGCTAATGGACCGCATCGACATTCATATCGACGTTCCAAGCGTGAAATTCGAAGAACTCCGCGGCAAGACGACCGAAGCGAGCGAATCGTCCGCCGAAGTTCGCGAACGCGTGATCGCTGCTCGCGGGATCCAGTTGAGACGCTTTTCCGGCAAGACGTTCTCGAACTCCGCGATGGCACCGCGTCAAATTCGCGAATTCTGCGCGATCGACTCCGAAGGCGAATCTCTCCTCGAAAAAGCGATGCAGCGGCAAGGCCTTTCCGCACGTGCACACGACCGAATCCTAAAGGTCGCACGCACCATCGCCGATCTCGAAGGAAAGCAGGATATCGCCGCCGCACATCTTTCCGAAGCCATAAACTACCGCTCCCTCGACCGCAATTACTGGGCATAAGACCGGTCTCCGTTGCCGAGATCAGATCGCTGACGCACACGGTTCTGCCTTCATTCGTGCATTAGTGGCCATGGTCAGTCTTGCGTGACTGGTCTCGGCAACGCCAAAAGCCTGCATTTCGTGCACTTTGATACGTTTTGTGCGGTTTGTGCTTCAAACGGGCGCGTCGTTTCGCTATGATGACAACACGGTCCAAACGTCCGTTGGTCTTTGACAAAGTTGTTCATTGTTCATTGTTCATTGTTCATTGT
This sequence comes from Spirochaetota bacterium, assembly GCA_018240245.1. GTDB lineage: Bacteria > Spirochaetota > Leptospiria > Turneriellales > Turneriellaceae > Turneriella. The sequence continues at coordinate 3,176 of JAFEGD010000048.1, forward strand.
TCATTGTTCATTGTTCATTGGTCTTTGGCCTTTGCTCATCGGTCATCGGTCTTTGGGCATAGCCCAGAAGATCTTCTCAGTCTTGTCGGCGACAAGCCGCCTCCAGAAAAGCCGGGTACGCTCCACGGTCGGGCACAGCCCGACCGCACTGCCAAAGGGCAAAGCCCGACCGCACTGCCAAAGGGCAAAGCCCGACCGCACTGCCAAAGGGCAAAGCCCCGAAAATGTTCTCAGTCTTGTCGGCGGCAATGCTTTAGTCCCCGTAGGGGACGTAAGAATATAGCCCAGGGTAAGGCCGTCAGGCCGCCACCCTGGGTTACCGTGCCCAAACCACATCGGAGCGTGCGGAGCACGCGACAAGAAGAAGTCGGCGGCAAGCCGCCTTCAAGAGAATTGAAATCGGCGAATTGAGAATGCAAAATGCGTTTGATATATTTTTTTGCGAAATTCT
>JAFEGD010000049.1 GCA_018240245.1 Spirochaetota bacterium
AGCTTTATTCAAAAAATAGCTCCAGCGAGTTCCCGCCCAGTCACCGTTGCCTGCCCCACCCGAAAGCTGGTTAGCTCTGCCGCTCTTTTACCAGAATATCGACGACGCTCGGGTCGGCCAAGGTCGTCGTGTCGCCCAATGCGTCGATTTCACCCGCTGCAATTTTGCGCAAAATGCGGCGCATGATTTTTCCGCTGCGCGTTTTCGGCAAGCCCGGCGTAAAGTGAATCGCGTCGGGTTTGGCGATGGGGCTGATTTCTTTCGCGACCTGTTGTGCAAGTTCTTTACGCAACTCGTCGCTTGCTTGAACTCCTTCTTTTAATATCACATACGCATAGATGCCCTGGCCTTTGATCTCATGCGGATAACCCACGACCGCCGCTTCGGCAACTTTGGGACTTAGTACGAGCGCCGACTCGACTTCGGCGGTACCGAGGCGATGCCCGCTCACGTTGATGACGTCGTCGACGCGGCCGGTAATCCAATAGTAGCCGTCTTTGTCGCGGCGGCAACCATCGCCGGTGAAATAGTAACCTTTGAACGTTGAGAAGTACGTTTGGTAAAAACGATCTTTGTCGCCGTAGACGCCGCGCATAATCGCAGGCCAAGGATACGCCAAACATAAATTACCCTCGGCTGGGCCTTTCAAAATTTTACCGTCGCCGTCGACCAAGACCGGCTGCACGCCGAAGAAAGGCAGCGTCGCCGAACCGGGCTTGGTCGTGATCGCGCCGGGTATCGCCGAGATAAGAATGCCGCCCGTTTCGGTTTGCCACCACGTATCGACAATCGGGCATTTGCCTTTGCCGACGGCGCGGTGATACCACAGCCACGCCTCGGGGTTAATCGGTTCGCCGACCGAACCCAAAAGGCGTAACGACGAGAGATCGTGTTTCGCAACCGGCGCGTCGCCGAAGCGCATGAGTGCGCGAATCGCCGTCGGTGCGGTATAAAAAATCGAGACGCGGTGTTTCGCAATCACTTGCCAAAAGCGATCGACATTGGGGTAGGTGGGTATGCCTTCGAACATAAGCGACGTCGCGCCGTTGATTAAGGGCCCGTACAAAATATAACTATGCCCCGTGACCCAACCTAAGTCTGCCGTACACCAATAGGTATCTTCGTCTTTGACGTCGAAAATAATTTTGTGCGTAAATGCGCAGTAGACGCCGTAGCCTGCTGTGGTGTGCAAGACGCCCTTGGGTTTGCCGGTCGAGCCCGACGTATAAAGTAAAAATAGCGGATCTTCACTGTCCATTTCTACGGCTTTCGATTCGGCGTTTACTTTTTCGATTTCTTCATGCCACCACAAATCGCGGCTCGGCACGAAATTGATTGCATCGCTCGTATGCCGCACAATCAGGACTTTCTTCACGCCCGTGAAGGCGGGGGATGTTAAGGGGGTGGTGCCAACCACCCCCTTAAAACCCTCATTGAGGGTTTGGGTAACTTTTTCTAGTGCTGCGTCGACGTTGGCTTTAATCGGTATCACTTTGCCGCCGCGATAGCCGGTGTCGGCGGTGATGATAAAATCGGACGCGGCGTCGATGATGCGGTCTTTAATCGAGTCGGGAGAAAAACCGCCGAAGATAATCGAGTGCACTGCGCCGATGCGCGCGCACGCAAGCGTCGCCATCGCGAGTTCGGGAATCATCGGCATGTAAATCGTAACGCGGTCGCCTTTCTTGACGCCGTTCGCAACGAGCGCGTTGGCGACACGGCAAACTTCGTAGTGCAACTGTTGGTACGTATACGTGCGCGAAGGCACCTCAGGGTCGTCGGCCTCCCAGATTAGCGCGGCTTTATTTTTGCGCGCGGTGGTTAAATGCCGATCGAGCGCGTTATAGCAGAGATTTGTTTTGCCGCCGACAAACCACTCGTTCTTCGCATGCACAAAATCGGATTTCAAAACCTGCTTGAAGGGTTTGAACCACGTGAGATATTCTTTCGCGATCTTGCTCCAAAATGCGGTGGGGTTTTTGATCGACTGGTTATAGAGTTTCTTGTACGCTTCGAAGCCTTTAATGTGCGCGTTCTTCACGAGCACCGGTGCGATTTTTTTCGGGTCGAATTTCGTTTCGGTATGCGTTGCCGCTTTCTTTGCTGGATTTTTCGTGGCCATGGTTCAATCACCGCGAGCGAATAAGCCCCGTCAAGGAAAAGCTACAAATCTTTATGTTTGAAGTATCTTAACGCGAGCCAAAACGGCACGGCCGCCCATAGCAACAACACGATAAATGTTACCGCTACGCCCGATATCCCCCCGAAGACGTGTTGGAACATCGCCGCGCCAAAACCTAAGAGCGCGGCGAGATCCATATTGAGTAAAATTTCCATACGCACCAAATCGAGCGGGTTCAAAAAAAACATTCCCAAGACGACGCCTTCGATCGGGTAATCGCCTAATAGCACCCCTACGGTCATGATGAGCAAATCGTAGACGATATAAAAATAGAACCACGTGCATAGGAGTACCGCAATCAACATGTCTTTGCGCCGCACGAGGCCCGCGAGCAACATGGCAAATGCCGAGAAAATCGCGTGCAGCAATATACCTTGCGCAACGAGAAGCACAAACGTACTAAGATAGCGGCCGTGGCGAAAGGCGAAAAGCCCCGCGAGCGTGTACGCGAGTGTGTAGACGAGGCTCATCCCCAAAAACTGGCCCAAATATTTCGAGAGAAAAATTTCGGGGCGTGAGACCTTGCGTACGATTACGGTTTCGAGAAACGCCACCGAGTCGGCGAACGACAAGCCGCTGAAGAGCAGCGAAAACAGCGGTATCATGAGTAGCGATAGACTGAGCAAACTTGCCGTCGCCTTATTCGGTTCGTTCGCCGCGAGCGCAATAATCGAAAGCGCACCCGCAAACGAGATAAAAAAATAGAGATAGAGCCAGTTGTTGCGCAAATTCTCTAAGAATTCGTATTTGATGAGAATCAGCAGATTTGATTTTTTCATCGGTAATTAAACTCCATGCAAACTGTGGAGTAGTGCGGTCTCAAATTCTTCGTTTGTTTCTATAGAATCGACAAGCGCCTTGTCGGTAATAATCTTACCTTCGCCGAGCACAATCACGCGCGTCGCGATTTGTCGCACTTCGGCGATAATGTGCGTTGTGAAAATAAACGCCGCACCTTGCGCATGCAAATCGCGGATTAAATTGCGTACATAGAGCGAAACGAGTGGGTCGACGGCTGCCGTCGGCTCGTCGAGAATATAGAGCGGGTGCTTTGCCATAAAGCACTGTAAAAGGTTTAACTTTTGTTTCATGCCCTGCGAGAGCGCCGAAAATTTCTTATCGAAAAATTCGTCGATACCCAGATCGGCGATGAGGCGTGCTTTGCGCGCATTATCGACGGCTTGTAAGTTCTCGAGAAGCGCGATGATTTGGCGGCACGTCAAATTCGCGGGATACGACGGCGTTTGCGGCATATAGCCGATACTTGCCACATCCGTAAGCTCAATTGCGCTTTGACTGCTCTTGTCGGCAAAGACAAGATCGAGAATGCATTTAATGAGCGTTGTCTTACCCGAGCCGTTGGGGCCTAAAAGCGCGACGATGCTGCCCGCTGCGATTTCGAGCGTCATATTTTCGAGCGAGACACGCCCGGCGTACGATTTTGTGAGCGAGCGCACGCTAATCATGGCGTTACCCTCGCGATTGTGTTTGCGGGTAACATCGCCGGCGCAGTGTCGACTAAGTTGCTCGGCGTAATGACCGGAAAAGCGCGTTCTGAAATTTCGAGAAATTCGAGCGCGGGCGAGAGCATCAGCACCGCGAGCGCGTTGTAACGGGTGAGCCAATAACTAAAAACGCGCACCGGACGAAAAGGAACGTCGCCGAAACCGTCGCGGTTCAAATCGTAGCCCGTGTAATGATCCCAATAATTTTTTGTAAAAGTGTTGCTATTATCGCGCGAATTGATACCGACATCGAAAAAATTGGCGCGAAAAATATTTTGGTTAAATGCGTTATTCTCGCAGTTACCCAGAATTTGCAGCGCAAAACCGTTTTTATCGAATTGATTTTCAGAAAAGCGATTGCGGTTCGAGTTATCGGCAAAGACGGCGACCGTATTATTAAAGAAGCGATTGTCGCGAAAATCTGAATCCATAATATCTTTGAGAAGTAGGCCATACGAGGCGAGCCCCCAATTTTCTGCGAAGGTATTTGCTTCAACAACGATTTTGCGCGAGTACATGATCGCGACTCCGGTTTCGTTATGCGCAAAAGTATTCGCGTGAAATTTGTTACCGTTGGCGTACATAAAATGTAAGCCGTAGCGAATATTGCGCGTAGCCACGTTGCGGCTAATGCGCATGCCGTGTGAAAATTCGATATAGATACCGTCGCGGTGTCGCGAAATGATATTATCTTCGACTGTCATGGCTTCGGTTTTCCAAAAGTGGATGCCGTTACCGGCGGTGATCTCGTTCACCGCATTGCCCGCGATGGTGTTGTGTAGGATAGTGCAAGCGGTGCTGTCGGCAAGATAGATGCCGTACGTGTTTTCTTCGAGGCGGTTGTGCGCGATGCGGCAACGCGCGCTATTTTGTACGTAGACGCCGGCAAATTCTTGTCGATCGCTCATGCCGCTGCCCGAGATAATGAAGTTTTCTAATACGACATCGGGAGCGGTAATCGCGACGGTATGGCCGATGCCTTTACCGTCGATGCGCGGCATGCCTTCGCCGCTGAGGCGAAGACTCTTATCGATAACGACCGGTTCTTTGTAATCGCCGGCGGCGACGATAATTGTGTCGCCGTGCACTGCACCGCGAATCGCCGCCGAGATATTATTGAATAAACAAGATTCGCAGACTCTGATTTGCTTTGCGCTCAAATCGGCGGGCGACAAGAGAAACGCAGTCAGAACTACGGTAATAAATTTCCATAAATAAATCAATCCACCAAACTTCATGGGTCGTTGTGCGATGCCGGTTTCGTCGACCACCCTGAAACCAATTTTTCTAGAGCGCGGGTACTTAATAGTTCGCCGCCATTTTTTTTAACGAACGCTGCGGCTTTTGGCGTGTCGGCAAACGCCGCAAGGTTTAGCGCCATCGGCGAATGCGCGGCGTCTGAGCGCGCGATGCTAGCCGTGTTCATGTCGAGCCAGTTGCGGGTCTCGAAATCTTTGACCCACCTCTTGCGCGGCGGCGTCTCTTGTTTGAGAGCCCAAGCGCTGAGACACTCGATGCTGTCGAAATGGACGTGCCTGCCGGTTGCGGTGAGCGCTTGGCTTTCAAATTCGCTCGTTGCAATCTTCATACGACAAAACGCGCAAGATTCGCGACCCGATTCAATCGCGCGCGGTTCGTCGCCCTTGCAGTAGGCGACAAAAACGAGCGACCAAACGACGAAGATTGTGCGTTTCATGTTTGTTTCAGCCGTTCTTTATAGATAATATACGCGAGCATCATGCCGACGCCCACGAGCACATAGACGCCAATGTGTGGCCACGAGCACGCCTGAATATTCAAAAGCGTCTTGCAAGCGATGAGCGGCGGTTGGTATGTCATACCGTCCATTTTGATCGGCGCATCGGGGCTCAAGTTGTGACCGAAGTCGTGCTCCCACCGCCAAAAATCGTACAGTCCCGCTAACGCGACGACCGTCAGATTCATGAGTCCCAAATAAACCATGAAAAGGCGATTGACGAGAACGGCTAAGAAAGCGCCGACGATCATATACAGTAGAACGTACGGCATATAGAGCAACTCGGGGATTGAGTGCTGTGCTATTTTTTGCATTCCAATATAATGATTCAACAGATTAATGTTCTGTAGATCGAAGTCCGTGCCGCCGGTAATTTTTTTAATCCAGATATAAAGACTTAAGCCTTCGGGATATTGCGGTGCAGCGAGTGTGATGTACCAGAGCGGCGTGAAGTATGCGATGACCATCGCGATACCGCAACCGGCAATTATCCAGCGACTTTCTTTATGGTTAAGTTTTTGAAACATGTGATCCTCCTACCGATAAGCGCTCCGCATCGATGGCATGCGGAGCGATGATGAAACGCTATTTTACGCGAATAAAGTTGTGCATTTCTTGGTGGAGCGCAGAGCAGAAGTCTGTGCAATAAAATGGAAACACACCGCTTTCTTTCGCATCGTAGCGCATCGAGAGCGTCTGCCCCGGCATGATAAGAATATTCGGACCCGAGCCGCCGCTCACGGCAAAGCCGTGCGGAATATCGTAGTCTTGTTCGAGGTTCGTGACGTGAAAGTACACGGTGTCGCCGCGATTCACTTCGACGAAGTCGGGTTTGAAGTGCGAACGAATCGCCGAAAGTTTTACGTGTACGATATCGCCGTCGCGTACGACTCCCGCCTGCTCTTCGTTTTTAATCCCATAGGGATGCTTATTGTCTTCAAGCCGGTAAATTTTGAGAGTCTTATCTTTAATTTTCGATGCCGGTATCATCTGCGCGTAGTGTGGCTCGCCAATCGTCGGAAAGTCGAGCAGCATTTCTGACTTCGAACCCGAGATGTCGTAGAGCTGCGCGCTTTGCATCAACTCTAAGCCCACCGGCAGATAACGATCTTTGGTGATCTTATTGAGCGCCACGAGATATTTGCCGTAGGGTTTCGCCGTACCGCCGCCGACAACCGAGAGGTGGCCGATGCTGTAGTACGCGGGCAAATGCTCGATAACTTCCCATGTGCCGATTTTCCATTTCACGACTTCGCTCGAGACGAAGCAGCTCGTATAACCGTAGCCGTTATTGTCGAATTCGTTATGCAACGGGCCGAGGCAGGCTTTTTTCACTTCGCCCGCCATCGTCGATTCGTATTTCAAAATTGGAATACCGTCGACTTCGCCGCTCTTCGCCGCAGGGTTGGTCGTCGCCTGAACAAGTTTTTTGAACGAGTGCGCGACGATTAATGAAGCCAACTTGCCGCCCGCGACAATGTATTCGCCCGAAGGGTCGACGTCTGAGCCGTGCGGGCTCTTCGGTGTCGGCAGGTAGTACATGACGCCGGGGCAATCTTTCGGCGTAATCATCTTGACCGTCGGTATCAGCGTCGATACGGCGGGCATATTCGGTTCGCGATGGTTATTGTAGTGAGCGCCGGGCACCGTCTTTGCCGCGCCGATACACGATTTCGCTTTTGCCCAGTTGAACGCGAGCATGTAGTCTTTGTCGTTCTTCGAGGCGTTGATTTCGAGCATCTTCGAGGCCTGTTCGGTATTGTATGTGGTGAAGAAACACCAGTCTTTCGACGGGCCTTTACCGCAACTCGCGAGGTCGTATGAATAACCCGGTACCAATACTTGTAAGTCGATGCTCATGTGGCCAGTTTTCGGGTCGACTTTAATCATCGATATCGTCGCCTTAAATTTGCCTTTCTCCATATCAGAGACGGGTAGGGCTTGTTGCGGAATCGGTACCGAGAAGCGCGTCGCCGCCATCAGGTACTCGTTGTTTTCGGTGCCGTATGGCGAGCCGTGGTTGCCCGCGCTATTGGGTATCTCGATGATCTCTTCGGTATCGAACGCCTTCAGATCGACACGCGCGATACGCGGCGTATTATTGCCGTTGATAAAAATCCAGCGGCCGTCGTCTTCGCCTTTCGTTTTCGATAAGAAAGGGTGGTGCGAATCGTCCCAGGGAATTTGCCCTCTTGTGGTTTTGAGCATCGCCTTGGTTTCTTCGCTATAGCCGTAGCCGGTCGTGGGGTCTTGCGAGAAAATTGGAATCACGCGAAAGAGTCTGCCCGAGGGGATACCATAGACGCTCATTTGCCCGCTGTAGCCGCCCGAGGCAAAAAGATAGACTTCGTCTTTATCGCCGGGCGCGACATAGACGCGCTTGGCGGCGTCGGATGCGACACCCGCTTTTCGTGCGCCACCGCCGCAATAGCCGAACGCGGCGATGAGCGGTACGAGCAGCAATTGCCTACTGAATTTCGTTTTCATAATTGTCTCCTTAAATCTATCCCACATTATTTTGCCGTTTTTAACGGTTTCGAATCGGTATCTCTAAAGAATTCGAGAATTTTACGCGCATCGTCTTGCGTGACGTTTTGAAACGTCATCTGTGCGAGGTACGTCGCTAAGAGCTCTTGCGCTTGCGGATCGACCTTTGTCATCTCTTCGGGGTTCAGAATCATGTTCATGATCCACTCGGGGGCGCGTCGCTTTGTGACCTCGTACATTGCGGGGCCGACTTTGCGCGCGCCGGTTTCGTGGCACGCAGAGCACTTTGTCTGGAAAATCTTTGCGCCTTCAGACGCCATCGCGGCGTCGACGGTTGCGCCGATTTGCACTTCTTTTACGGGACCCACCCCTTTGGGTGACGCCGCGTTTTTCTGTTCGCCCTTTTCGCCGCAATATTGGCTCAAGGCCGCTGCGGCGATCAGTGCTAATGCTATGTGTGGTCTCATTTTTTACCTTCCTTTGCAATCGGCAAAATAACCGTATCGACGACGTGGATAATGCCGTTCGCCGCTGGAACCGAGGCGACGACATTGGCGCCGTTGATCGTCATTTTGCCGTTTTTGTTTGTAATTTTTACTTCAAGATTGCCAAACATCTTGATCGTCTCGCCGTCTTTGAAGCTATCGATTTTTCGGGTCGAGGTCAAGACGTGGTTGTAGAGAATATCCGCTAAGTCGTCCTTTTTTTTCAAAAGGCCTTCGACGGTTCCCTTGGGGAGTTTTGCAAACGCCGCATCGGTAGGGGCAAAAACGGTAAATGGTCCCGGATTCGCTAGGACATCGACTAAATCTGTTGCCTTCACCGCCGCAACCAGCGTCGTGTGATCTTTCGAGTCGATGGCTATTTGCACGATCGTTTTTAACGATGCATCGTCGGCGATACCAGCCATGCCAGCGCCTGTTTTTCCGCCTTCACGGCCGCATGCCGTAACCGCGATGCAGAGCGCGAGCGCAATGCCCATAGTGCGTATTTTCGGGCTATAAACCCCAAATCTCCGGAAAACTTGCAGCGAAATGCTTCTAAAGTGAATTTGCCACATAGACCCTCCTCGTGACGTCAATTTGTTGTCCAATAGGAGTATTGATAGATCTCAATACTCGATTAGTGGATATGGTTATCGTTTTTTGCGCGATTATGCCGTCAATAAAAATCTTAGTTAGCAATCGAAATCATGAGCGGCGAGCTTGCTCGATTGACATTCGCCTTTACGCTCGCTGAGTGCCTCAAACCCTAACATACCGATGCCGCTCGCCTCGCAGTTCACGCCGCTCTGGAATCGACAAGCCGAGTGGCAAGCGCGGCTTACGATGATTGCCGCTGCGCGCGAGTTTGTGTATTTGAGTGCGTTCTATCTCGAAAACGACGAATATGGCCTTACAATGCTCGCTGCGCTCGAGGCGGCGCAGAAACGCGGCGTTGCGGTGACGCTGCTGCTCGACAGCTTCGGCCAGCGCTTGGGCGGTGTCGTCATGTCGCGCGCGCAGGTTGAAGCCTTAGAGCAACGTTTTGCCGCTTTGCGCTCGAGCGGTGGCCGTGTGCTCTTATATAATCCCCCCCGCATTACCCAACGCCTTTTCGGTGGAGGGCAGCATGTAAAGATTCAAGTCAGCGAACACGGCGAGGCAATTTTTGCGAGCGGCAATATTACCCGCTCGTCGTTCGAGGCGTGGAACGAATTTGCGGTCGCGCTCACGGGGCCGGTGGTGCTGGGTCTTATCGACACGCTCGCAGCGTTAGGAGTAACTATTCAGCCAGCGCATCGCCAACGTTTGGCGGATGCAATGCGAAACGAAACCGCAACCCTCGATTTAGATTATTGGTTCTACAACCCCAACACCGGGCAAGACTGGCTGGGGCCGTTTTTTTGGCAGGGACAGAACTCGATTACCGAACGCCTTGCGGCGGCGATCGATGCGGCGCGCACGCGCATTGCGCTCACGACGTTTTATTTTCGCCCGACGCAGTGTCTCATGCAGGCGATCTTGGGCGCGGCGGCGCGTGGTGTCAAAATCGAAATTTTTCATTCGCATCGCGACGCGCTCGGCACGACCGATTTGCCGTGGCTTGCCGCCGCGACGGGTTATGCGCGCCTCTTAGATGCGGGCGTAACGATCTACGAAAATCGCCATGGCGAGCACTCGAAGATGGTGCTTATCGACGGCAATTATGCTATTTTCGGCAGCTATAACTTTGAAGATGCGGCGCACGACCGCCTTGCCGAAGCGATGCTCGCGACACGCGATGCGCGCGCAATAAAGCCGATACAAAAAATTTTTTCTGCGTTGCGCGTCGATAGCGCCAACCAGCGTGTGACCGAGCGCTGGCATAAAGAATTACCGCTTGCTATCCGTTTGCGCATGGCGCGCTATGGCCGTTTCAAATGGTGGATTTGATGCGTGCCGACGGTTTACGTAAGAAAACAAAAACTCCCCCGCCCGTATACGAGCGGGCATTAGCGCTTGCGGCGCGCCGCTTACGCAGCACTAGCGATCTGCGGCAAAAACTCTTGAACGAAGGCTACGACGGCGACGCGATCGAACCCGCACTCGTGCGTCTCAAAGAAGTGCATCTGCTCGACGACGCGCGCGTCGCACAGGCAATCGGGCAGCACTACAAAGATCGCGGCAATCGTTTCATCGCGCACAAGCTTAAAGCGAAAGGTTTGGCGGTAGACGAACACACGGCGGCGCTCGAAGAATTGCCCGACGAGTTCGAGCGTGCGCTCGCGGTTGCCGAAAAAAAGCTGCACAGCCTCAAAGCTTTAGATGCGCGGGTAGTGAGACAAAAATTGTACCAACACCTCGCCGCGCGCGGCTTTGGCGGCGGCGTGATCGAGAAGGTGGTGCGGCGAGTGGTGAGCGCGTCGTCGTAGAGGCGCAAAATCTTGCGCCTCTACGACGACGACAACCGCGTGTCGACCGCAATCTTGCCCGTCAAAATCTTATGCACGGGGCAAGCATTTGCGGCGGCCAAAAGACGCTCGCGTTGTTCGTCGGGCAGATTTTCTGAAAAGTCGAGCGTACGGTGGATATGCGTATCGCCCTTTTCAGATTCAAGCGCGATGTCGGCGGTAATTGTCCCGGGATTCCAGCCCTTGCGTTCGGCGTACATCTTGATCGTGATGATCGTACACGCAGCGAGCGCCGAGAGCAAGAGCTCGTGCGGATTTAACCCCGTGTTACCGCCGCCCTTGGCGACGGGCTCGTCGGCGACGACGATGTTGTCGCCCGATGTCAGTCGCACGCGGTATTTCTCTGCCTCGCTCTGGCCTTTGATGCTTGCGGTATCCATGCGTGGAGCATCGGTATTCACGACGCTGCTGCAAGCGTTATTCCACTTTACGCGCTATTTCGCGGCGCGTTTTTGCTGAGGTGGCCGAAGCGTTATTATTTGAACTTGCAACCGAAGAGATTCCCGCAGCGTACCAAAAAAATCTTTTTGCCGATTGGCAAAAACGCCTGCCGCAGCTTTTCAAGGCAACGGGGCTCGAGCACGGCGACGTGCGCGTCTTCGCGACGGCACGGCGGATTGCTTTCTTAATCTCGGCAATTACCGAGCGCGGCACCGATACGAGTGAAACCCTACAAGGGCCGGCAAAAACCGTCGCGCTCGGTGCCGACGGTCAGCCATCCCCCGCGCTTTTGGGGTTCGCCAAAAAAGCGGGCATAGCGCCCGATCAGGTGGAGTTCAAAGACACCGGCAAAGGTTTATACGCGAGTGCGACAGTCGTTCGCAAAGGCAAGACACTCCGCGAGGTCTTACCCAAATTATTGCATGAGCTACTCACGGGTTTTCGCTTTCCGCGTTCGATGCGCTGGGGTGCGTTGCCGACGGTCTATGCGCGCCCGGTCGCGGGTTATTTTCTACAATTTGGAGCGAGCGAGTGGCGTTTCGATGCCGCCGAAGTTGCGGGAACAATTTTA